>CATYWI010000117.1 GCA_958414155.1 uncultured Anaerotruncus sp.
TCTCTGATCTTGCGGGAAAGACGGTCTATCTGCCCGGTCAGGGTTCAAACCCCGAGTTCATTCTCCGCGCCCTTGTTGACGGCGCCAAGGTGGAAAACGTAACATTTGACTACACTTACTCCTCTCCCGACGAACTTGCCACGGCGCTTGCAAGCGGCAAAGCCTCGCTGGGCGTACTCCCCGAGCCGAAGGTGACGGCTGTCACATCCAAAAAGGACACTATCCGCGTAGCCCTCGACTTTACGGAAGAATGGAAGAAGCAGACCTCTGCTCCGCTGGTACAGGGCTGCATCATAGTCCGTGAGGAATTCCTTAAGGAACACACAGCGCTCGTCGAAAAATTCCTCGACGAATACAAAAAATCAGTCGAATACGTGAATTCTAACCCCGAAGAGGCATCCGCAATGATAGCGGAGGCCGGTCTGGCAGGCAATGCCGCGGTCGCAAAATCAGCTCTTCCGAGATGCAACATCACATACCTTGAAGGAGCGGATATGCGCACGGCGCTTGAGGGCTTCTGGTCGGCGCTCTTTGCGCTCGATCCCAAGTCGGTAGGCGGCAAGCTGCCCGACAGCGCACTTACAGCGCCCATCAAATAATGAAGCGGTCAGCTTCGGATACCGCCGGGCGTATGCCGCCGCACTTAAAACGTGCGGCGGCAGCGCTCGGCGTTGCCGTATTCTGGATAGCGGTCTGGGCAGTCGCCGCGCACGCAGTTGGCAACAGTCTTCTGCTCCCCACTCCGCTTGAGACCGTACAGCGGCTTGCAGAGCTGGCAGCGACAGCCGAGTTCTGGGAGTGCACCGCGGCTTCTCTTCTGCGTGTCGGCATAGGTATAGTCACTGCTGTTGCAGCCGGAGTTGTCACCGCCGCGCTGTGCTGTGTCTGCCGCACCGCGGACAGGCTCGTGTTCCCCTTCATAACGGTGATAAAATCAACGCCGGTAGCTTCATTTATCATTCTTGCGCTCGTGTGGCTCGGCACCTCACCGCTGCCTGCATTCATTTCTTTTCTTATGGTCTACCCACTGATATTTACAAACGTCAGGGCCGGGATACAAAGCGTCGATCCCGAAATACTGCGCATGGCAAAGGCATTCAGTCTGCCGCCTGTCACAAAGGTCAGACGGATATACGTTCCCTCCGCCTTCGGACATTTTGTGACATCGGTAAAAGCATCACTCGGGCTGGCGTGGAAGGCGGGAATAGCCGCAGAGGTGCTTGCCGCGCCGAAATATTCGATAGGCAGGATGCTTTATCAGTCAAAGGTCTACTTTGAAACAACGGATCTGTTTGCATGGACGCTCGTTATAATAATCCTCAGCCTGCTCATAGAGCTTGCTGTGGGTAAGCTGTTTGACCGTGCGGCAAAGAGATCACACCGAATGAAAGGAGCAAAAACCGGAAATGAAGCTTGAATTGTCCGACATAACAAAAAAATACGGCAGCAAAACGGCGATCGACGGTTTTTCCTGCGTTTTTGATATGCGCCCCGGAGCCAGACTTGCCGTATGCGGTCCATCCGGATGCGGAAAATCCACGCTACTTTCGATCATCGCCGGTCTTGATACCGACTACGGCGGCACGCTCACATTCACGGGCGGCGAGGTCCGGATATCAATGTCTATGCAGGCGCCGACCCTGCTGCCGTGGCTCACGGCTGCGGAAAATGTAAATCTCGTTGCCGGCGACCGCCGCCGCGGGCTTGAGGATGCGCGCATAATACTGCGCGAATTGGGGCTTGCGGGTCACGAAAACGATCACCCGGATGAGCTGTCGGGCGGCATGCAGACACGCGTTTCCATCGCCCGCGCACTTGCCCGCGATGCCGATCTGTATCTTTTTGACGAGCCATTTGCCGCGCTTGATGCAGACACCGCCGGGCTTTGCATCGACGTGATAAAGCGCCGCACGGCGAACGTTGCATCGATAGCGGTCATTCATTCGCGTTCGCTCGCCGAAAAATTCGGCGGCGAAATACTGACCTTTACATCAGTCCCCGCCGCCGGATATATATACGGATAATTCAGAGCTGGCGCCGCATACGTTCAAGCGCGCCCTTTTCAAGGCGTGATACCTGCGCCTGGGATATCCCTATCTCCTCCGCTATCTCCATCTGTGTTTTGTTTTTATAAAACCGCATATCGATTATCGCGCGCTCGCGCTCGCTCAGATGCTTCATTGCCTCGGCGAGCGCGATATTTTCAAGCCACGACTCATCCGATGCACCGGTATCCGCTATCTGATCCATAACATAAAGCGAATCGCCGTTCTCGCTGTACACCGGTTCATAAAGCGAAAGCGGCTCGATTATCGCTTCCATCGCGCACACAACATCCTCTTTTTTCTCACCGAGCCGTTCGGCTATCTCCTGCGGCGACGGCTCGCACTGCCTTTCGCGCGTTATTTCCTCACGCACCGTAAGTGCGCGGTAAGCAAGATCGCGCATAGAGCGGCTGACACGGATGGTGTTATTGTCGCGCAGATAGCGACGTATCTCGCCTATTATCATCGGCACGGCATATGTCGAAAACTTTACGCCGAGATCGAGTCTGAAATTGTCCACCGCCTTGATAAGGCCTATACAGCCGACCTGAAAAAGATCGTCCATGCTCTCGTGCCGATTTGTAAAGCGCTGGATTATACTCAGCACAAGACGCAGATTCCCGTATATCAGCTCGTCGCGCGCCGCCGCGTCCCCATCCTTGGTACGGCGAAGAAGCTCTGTCTTTTCATCGTCGGTAAGCGTTCTGAGCTTTGCGGTATTTACACCGCAGATTTCTACTTTGTTATAATACATTCCTGACTCCCCGGAGTGAACTCATAGTTGAGTATTCTCCCCCGCGGGGCGGCGTTATGCAAACGCGGCGGGATGTATATTTTGTCAGTCAAAAATAAGCGGCACGCTTTCGCGTACCGCTTATTTTCGGTGATGGGATCGCTCCCGTCAGCAGATAATTCAGATCTTTTCTTTGACCTTGGAAGCCTTGCCGACTCTGTCGCGCAGGTAGAACAGCTTTGCGCGTCTTACCTTACCGTGACGGATAACTTCGACACCTGCAACGTTGGGAGAGTGGCTCGGGAAAGTCTTTTCGACACCGCAACCGTAGGAAACACGTCTTACGGTGAATGTCTCGGAGATGCCGCCGCCGCGCTTAGCGATAACGGTTCCGTCAAAAAGCTGGATTCTCTCACGGTTGCCTTCCTTTATACGGCAGGAAACACGAACGGTGTCGCCCACTTCGAATTCAGGAAGAGTTTCCTTTAACTGCTCGTTGGTAATAGCTGCAATGTAATCCATTTCAGCCCCTCCTTTTTTGAATTAGGATATCGGAACATTCATGCAGAGCCCGCAGCGGACTGCTCCGTTCCGGAATGACCCGGACTTGAGTATTATATCATATTACGACTGATTTTGCAATAGTTTTCCGAAAAAAACTTTTATAAAAATGCAAAAAGCTTAGTTTCATCACTTTTTGGCGCAGCCCCTGCCGCCGAGCATACGCTTCATACCGCGAAGCAGCATAAGAAGCCCGTCGATTATAGGCTTGGCGTTGAGCGCAACGATGATCACAAAGCACACACCCTCGATGACCATCCAATACCTGACATCCAGGACCATAACAACGCACTGGATAACGAGAAGCACCGAATTGAAGAGCAGTGTTGTCGGATGCATATCGAAGCTGACATATCTCTGCGTATTGACCGCACGGATGATAAACACTATGAAATAGCTTATCGCCGCCGCTATTGCCGCTCCCTGCGCCCCGAGCCTAGGAATAAGAAGCATACACACAGTAACGTTTATCACCGCTCCGCACATCGACGTGAGGAACGACATCATGCTTTTCTTCTTTACCATATAAATGCTGCCGAGGAATGTCGTGACCGCCGAAAAGGTCGTGGCTATAACAAGCGTAGGCATATACTGCCATGCCGAATAGTACGACTGCGCCAGCATTATACGTGCAAATATCTTTGCAAGCGCCGTGAGCGCCGACGCCGCCATAAAAATAAGTCCCGAATAAGTGCGGAAAACCTCCGAAAAGAACCCTCCGCGGCTCTGCTCATCGGCATCAGCCACTGCGGAGTACTGCCACGCCTCGATGAAGATAGTCGTCATGAGCGTCAGCACCGTAGGGATCTTATATGAAGCGGCAAAAATACCGTTTGCCTCATCCCCGCAGATGTTTTTGACCAGAAACTGTCCGGATACGCTCGTGACCCACCAGAATATCGTGGTGGGGATCATCGGCACGCTGTATTTCAGCATGTCGCGTACTATCTCAGAATCGAACAGCGAGATCCTTATATCGCGGTAGAGCTTTTGCCAGACCACCATAAGGAGCGTCACAAGAACGTTTGCGACCACGACCGACAGAACATAGCCGGTGACTCCCATTCTGAATACGACCAGAAAAAGCACGTTAAAGGCTATATTCAGTGCAGTATTGATTATTCCCTGCACCGCAAAAACGGTGGTTTTGCCGAGTGCGCGCAGATAGTTTGCACACGCCGACTGAAAGTTAGCCGCTATAACGTATATCACCGCAAGCCAGACATATCCCGTAAGCATCTTCACCTCAAAAAGGAACGGCGAGAATGCCAGAAAAAGCAATGTTCCGAAAAGCAGCACCGACACGCCCGAGGAAAACACCTCACGCTTTTTTTCGCCGGCATCAAGCGCGAAACGGAAAAGCCCGTCGCACACTCCCACAGCCGCTATCGGCATAAGCAGATTGGCGAGCTGTGAGATTATATTTGCGTCGGAATACTCTGCCGGCGACAGTATTGCGGTGTAAAGCGGCAAAAGCAGATATACCAGCACCTTTGACGAGAAGGTGCCCACCGCCAGAATGACGGTGTTTGACAGAAGCCGTTTGTATTTGTTCATGGCGTCATGCCGCAAGGATCACTCCTCGTCGCAGTTCCCCCAGTTATGGTAAACGTTCATTACGTCGTCGTCGTCTTCAAGCTTTTCGATAAGCAGTCCCATAAACTTGCGGTCGTCCTCGCCTTCAAGGTCCACGGTCGTATCGGCAACCTTTTCCTTGTCGGCGGACTCGACCTCATATCCCGCCGCCTTGAGAGCATCGGAAATATCGTAAACGTCATCCGGCTCGGTGTAGACGATATAAACGCCGTCATCAGCCTTGAAATCGGCGGCTCCCGCTTCAAGCGCGGTCTCCATCAGCTTGTCCTCGTCGATCTCGCCGTATTCGTCGGTAATGACGATAACGCCCTTTTCGTTGAACATGAAGCTGACGCATCCGCTCTGACCGAGATTACCGTGATATTTTGAAAAATACGCACGGATATTGCCGGCTGTACGGTTGCGGTTATCGGTAGTGGTCTCGACTATAACGGCA
>CATYWI010000118.1 GCA_958414155.1 uncultured Anaerotruncus sp.
CTTCGTGCCCCGCGCGTCGAATATCTCCTGCAACTCGCCGCTTTCCTCGTTAAAGACATATCCCACAAGGAGCGACTCCTCCTGATATCTGTAATAAAACACCCTGCCGCATGAGACCATCGGAAAGGACGGGTTGTTTTTGATTATGACGGACGTCTCCCCGGTGGTGAGGCTACGGCTTACGACATCGCAGGTGTACATATTGATGAAACGAGATCCTATCGGCTGAACATTCTCTATCATGACACTGTGATCGCCGTAGCTACGGCTATCGTAAAGCCTGTCGCCGTCCTTGCGTTTTTTACCGTCGGTATCGGTGGAAAAGTAAGCCGCGTCGGAGCCGTCGTTAGTATCCCAATACAGTCTGCCGTCCTCGCAGGCGTATATTCTTGTATTCTGACCGATCACGGTGCAGCCGAGATCTTTGATACTGCCGTCGCGGATATCACAGCGCATCAGACGAAAGGAATAGACCGGTGTCTCATTTCCGCTGTCAACGAATTCGAAAAAATAAATGCTATCGTCAAAAACGAACAGCCTTGACACTGTTGCGGCGCTGTTTTCATACAGGATATCGAGTTTGCCCTTTTCCAGATCGAAGCGGCAGACCTGCCTGCTGTACCGCATAGGAACGCTGTCCCGTAGGTAGTATATACTGCTTCCGACGATATTCGAGCCGGCTGTATTGATGCCGTAAAAGGGGCAGGCGGACGTATCGTGTCCGCACAGCGGGTCGGGACATACCGGAACGCCGACCGCGCTTATGACATTTATACGGTACAGCGTGGATACCGAAGTGTCCGGTGTCCTCCACATGGTGTAAACGTAATTATCTGTGTACGTTTTTTCGTCCGGCTTATTATTTTGCCCGCTGCAGGACATAAGCGCGAGCAGCATGACTCCGACAGTCAGCATTAAAAGCAAGCGTTTCATATACAGTTCTCCTTTCGGTTCTGTCTTATATAACAATCGGGCGCGCTCGTCTGTTTCAAAAAATAAAAGAACCGCAAAATTTAATGCGGTCCTTTGGATTTTCACCTGCTCTTTTGGATCTCGATCGTGCCGAGCGGTTCATTCTGCGCGTCGCGGATCATGTACATGTATTCCCCGGCGGTCAGCGCGATCCTGTCGGTACCGGAGCCGAGCTTCAGCTTATAAACTACGGTATAGGTCCCGACCATGTACTGATCCTCGATACGCACATCGGTAGAATCATAATAAACATAAAAATCGGTCAGCGGCAGGTACTTATGTGCATCGATGTTCGTTGTCAGGTACACGTAGTCCCCTTCGCGCCTTATGCCGGTGGCTTTCTCCGTGAAAACATCACTGTCGAGCAGTGTGCCGTCCAAAGCATACTCGCCGTCAGCCGCCGGGACGGAAAATTCAAAACCGGCTTTTTCGGGCAGTGCACAGCGAACGCGCAAGCTGTCGATCTCTATCTTTACGATCTCGCCCGGCAGCTTTTCCACGGCGGTCAATACGAACCACCCGTTCTCCTCGCTCCACGAGCCGACATTTACGGTGTTCCCGAGCGAATCGCAGACAGTCAGCGTCGCCGATACGTAATTTGCATCGGCGATCCCCTCCGTACACAGAATGATGATCCTGTTGTTGGCATACAGCGGAAGCGCCTTGATCGTGATACCGTCATATTCCGCCCATGCGGAGACAGTATAGCCTTTCTCGGATATATCCCAAAAAGCGAGAGCTTTTTCCGAGCCGCCGCGGACGAGCGCTGCGCTGTCAAAGGCACCGACATTCTGCACCTCACACTCATAAAAGCCGCTGTCGGTCCCCATCGAAGCGGTCGTTGCAAGGACCGGATACTCGCCGTTGTCAGTTTTCAGGGTGAATATCGGCGTCGTGCTCCAGCTGTTGTCTTCCCAGCCTCTTGACAGCGCGGGACCGGATGCCCAAAGACGAACTGTACCGGAGTCGCCGTCCCTGATATACAAAACGGTTTCGACCTTCATATCGCCCACGTCGAGCTCCTCCTCGGTCGCGAACATTCTGACATCGCTGAACATATCTACGATACCGTAATTGGGTATATATCTGGTAAAATACTTATACACCGCAGCGGCGCACCCCGCAAGAAGGATGCAGACAAGCGCCGCTATCAACAGCGCGGCACGCAGTGAAATGCGGCGCGTCCGCCGCCCGGCAGGCGCCTCGCCGCGGCAAACGGCGAGAGCGCGACGGTCGAACTCACCGGAAAATCTGTGGCTGTGCGGCGCTCCCTCAAGCTCGGCTGCATTGTCAAGCTCAATGCGGCGCAGAGCTGCGGATATATTCTTATTTTCCATCGTCGGCACCTCCGTCAAGCAGCTTTGATAGCTGTGCGCGCGCACGCATAAGCCGCACGCGGACCGTCGTTTCGGTCACGCCCGTCAGCGCCGCTATCGCGGCGTTGTCGCAGCCGTCAAGATATTTCAGAAGCAGTACATCGCGGTATATCGGCTCAAGCGAACGTATTCGGGCAAGCAGCGCCTCATAGTCCTCGGCTTCGCCGAACATTTCCGCGGGAGTCGGATCGCTGTCCGGAATATTTTCATACTCCTCGTCAAGCGGAAGCACGCCCCTGCGGCGGTTGCGGTTATATCGGTTTATTGCGGCGTTCCTGACTATTATAACTATCAAGGACTCGGTTTTGTTTCGCGGCAGGGATATAAAACGGGAAATATTGTTTACGATGCTGTAAACGGCGTCCATCACGGTGTCCTCGGCATCCTCACGGTTATGCAGCACCGAATACGCGATTCCGTACATCCTGCCGCGGTATGAGAGATACAGCTCCTCAGCAAGCCTTCGCTCGCCGTCGTTTTCTATCGTCATGAATATCGCAAGCATGGCAGCACCTCCCCCCTCGCTAAAGATAAGCTCATTATAGCATCTTCCGTGGGATTTTTCAAGTGCCGTTACCTCCCGTATCAGTTTTTTACACCGTATTGTCGAAAAATATTTTCATATCGGTCAAATATGCTTATATTGTTACCGATCGGCATTGACAAGACCAACAAGCACATGGTATAATATTAAAAAGGTGCGTCCGGAAATGACGACGCGCCAAATGCTCCGCGGCATACAGCCAGGACACAATGGAGGAAAACAAAATGACAAAAAGCAGAACCACGGGAAAGATCGTTAAGATAACAGCTATGCTTATGGCAGCGCTGATGCTCACCGCACTCCTCGGTGCCTGCGGCAACTCTCTTTCCGGAAAGTACACCAACGAGTTGCTCGGCTTGTCACTGGAATTCAAATCCGGCGGCAAGGTGACGCTCACCTATCCCAAGCTCTCACTCACCGGTAAGACCGGCACAAGCGAGGGAACATATGAGATAAGCAAAGACAAGACCACCATCACCATGACGTTCGGTGATGAAGAGGCAAAGTCCTACGGCGGCGAGTCCTCTCTTGAAATCGGCAAGGACTATATCAAAGCCGATTCCCTGACCTTTACCAAAGACAAAAAATAAGATTGCCTGACCGGAAAGCGGCGACAAGCACCATTTTATGGGGCTGTCCGCGTCTCGGGCAGCCCCATTTTTATACGTCACTCTGTGATATAGTTTTCATTTAATGTGATATATTTTGGTGTACGCCGCACCGGTATGTTATAATTATACCATGTGTGCCAAGGCACACTATATCAGAAAATACGGAGATCACAGCTATGAAAAATCTACGAAGAATAATTGCCGCGCTTCTGACCGCGACATTTGTACTGACAGCATTTTGTGCCTGCAACGGCGGCACGGGAAATGACGCGACCTCGGAGCCGGATACGACCGCAGCGCCGACGCCCGATAACAGCACAGCGCCCGATCCTGAAACCACTGTCCCGGAGACCACCGGAACCACAGCGCCGGCACCTGCCGTGCTCACACCGCGCGACAAGTCGGCGAAATACCGCGTGCTTTTCATCGGCAACAGCTTTACATATTACAACGATATGAACAAGCCGAACGGCATTTTCTACAACATAGCCAAAAATGCCGGCTACAATGTGGTAGTTGATACCGTTTACAAGGGTGCGTACACGCTCCGCATGTTCCTTGATGAAAAAGATACCTACGGCAAGCAGTTGCGCTCAAAGCTGAATGCCAACAAATATGACATTGTTATCATTCAGGAGCAGAGCTATCTGCCCATATCCGATCCGGGTAATTTTTACGACTCCTGCCGTGAGTTCAAAAAGCTCATCGACGCTCACGGCGCCGAGCTGTGGCTGTACGAAACATGGGGCTACAAAACAGGTCATTCCGGACTTGCCCAGTACGGCAAGAGCACCGCGGACATGGAGATGAAGCTCCGCGCCGCGTATGCCGCCATCGGATCCGAGCTGAACATTCCCGTAATGTACGCCGGTGCGGCGTTCACAAAGGTGTTTACCGAAAACCCCAACATCGAGCTTTACCATACCGACAGCAAGCACCCGGGTCCCAACGGCAGCTATCTGATAGCGTGGACGATCTTCGGCAGTATTTTCGGCGTTGATCCCGCCACACTCACATATGACGGCTCGGTCAATTCCTCATACGCCACCACGCTGCGCGAGGCGGCATCCGTTATCGTGCGTGAGGGCGCGCCGGTAGACGAAAGCTACCGCACGTCATCGGTCGGTGTTGTTTATGTAGCAAAGCAGTCATATGTTGATTCCGCAAAGACAAAAATGCTCACTTCCGTGCCGTCGTCGCCGATAATCTCGGTCGTAATGCGCGATTCTGCCGTTACCGGCGACGGATGGATGACGCTCAAGACCGATGCCGGTAAGACGTTCTCGGGTATACGCGGCGACAAGGATAAGGTCGCGTCGTCCGAATGCTCGGACAATGAGCTTACCGATGCGCAGAAGGCTGATATTGCCGACATCGGATACGGTGTATCCGTCATCGGAATACTGAGCATGGACGCAAGCAAAAAGGGAACGATAAACACGAGCACCGCCGCAGGCGTTACAAACTCGGTGATGAACCTTGTAAACGGTCACTGGGGCTCGTCCTACATGGCTGCCATGTTCTTTGACGAGGATATGTACCGCATAACCGGCGAAATGGATAACAGCTCGCACTACACCGGGCTTATAACGCTGAATTTCGGCAAGAAAATGACCTTTGACGCCATCGGCTATATGTCGGGCAGTCTTAAGGGCTTCCCGCAGGCACAGGACGTTTTCGTAAGCGACGACGGCGTGACATGGACCAAGGTAGAATCAGCCTGTTATGATGTTCTCGGCGCGTCTCTGAAGAGCGTCAGCGGCAAAACCGCCGACCCGTGGAACGGCAACACCCCCACGGTCGAAGTGCTCTTCTCTATGGCGGGCGTGTCCGGCAAATACATCCGCATAGGCAT
>CATYWI010000119.1 GCA_958414155.1 uncultured Anaerotruncus sp.
TTACCTGGGCTCCGGCGATATTGATGTGACCGCCGTATCCGTTCGGTGGGCGAACAGCTCCAGAATCAGATGCGCATCGGTTTTTCGAGAATGGATAAGATAATAAAGGAACGTATGACTACGCAGGATACCGAAAAGCTGACCCCCCAGGCGCTTATCAATATCCGTCCGGTGGCGACCGCCATCCGTGAGTTCTTCGGTTCCTCACAGCTTTCGCAGTTCATGGATCAGGCGAACCCCCTCGCCGAGCTGACCCACAAGCGCCGTCTGTCGGCGCTCGGTCCCGGCGGTCTGTCCCGTGACCGCGCCTCCTTCGACGTCCGTGACGTTCACTACACCCACTACGGTCGTATGTGCCCCATAGAGACGCCCGAAGGTCCTAACATCGGTCTTATTTCCTATCTTGCCACATATGCCCGCATCAGCGATTACGGATTCATCGAAGCGCCCTACCGCAAGGTCGATAAGGAGCGCCATGTCGTTACCGACGAGATCGTCTATATGACCGCTGACGTTGAGGACAGATATATCATAGCTCAGGCAAACGAAGCGCTTGACGACGAGGGACATTTCATCAATTCCAAGGTCACGGCACGTGAGCGCAATGAGTTCATCGAGATTTCAAGCGACATGATAGATTTCATGGACGTTTCGCCGAAGATGGTCGTTTCCGCGGCTACGGCAATGATCCCCTTCCTTGAGAACGACGATAACTCCCGTGCTCTTATGGGTTCGAACATGCAGAAGCAGGCGGTGCCGCTTATGGTCACCGAGTCTCCGATAGTCGGTACCGGTATGGAATACAAGGTGGCGACAGATTCGGGCGTCGTTGTGCTTGCCAAGAACTCCGGTAAGGTTGTCCATGTTGAGGCGGATAAGATCATAATCGCCTGCGATGACGGTCACCGCGATCTTTACGAGCTTATCAAATTCAAACGCACTAACCAGGGTACCTGCTGCAACCAGCGTCCTATCGTAAGAGAGGGTGACGTGGTGTCGGCCGGCGACCCGATAGCGGACGGTCCCGCGACATCGCAGGGCGAGGTCGCACTCGGAAAGAACGCTCTCATCGGCTTTATGACGTGGGAGGGCTACAACTACGAGGACGCAGTTCTGCTTAATGAAAAGCTTGTCAGAAACGATGTTTATACATCGCTCCATATCGAAGTCTACACACACGAGGCAAGAGACACCAAGCTCGGTCCGGAAGAGATCACCCGCGAGATCCAGAACGTCGGCGACGACGCGCTGAGAAACCTCGATATCAACGGTGTTGTCAAGAAGGGTACAGAGGTGCATGCCGGTGATATCCTTGTCGGTAAGATCACCCCGAAGGGCGAGACAGACCTCACCGCCGAGGAAAGACTGCTCCGCGCGATATTCGGCGAAAAGACCAGAGAAACACGCGACACCTCGCTCCGTCTGCCTCACGGCGAATCCGGTATAGTCGTTGATGTCCGTACCTTCTCTCATGAGCAGGGCGACGAGCTGCCTGCCGGTGTGAACAAGGTCGTTCATGTTTATATCGCTCAGAAGCGTAAGATCTCTGTCGGAGACAAGATGGCAGGTCGTCACGGTAACAAGGGTGTTGTATCACGTATACTCCCGCCCGAGGATATGCCTTTCCTGCCCGACGGAACTCCCCTTGATATCGTTCTTAACCCTCTGGGCGTTCCTTCCCGAATGAACATCGGTCAGGTGCTTGAGGTCCACCTCGGCATTGCCGCGCGCAAACTCGGCTGGAAGATCATGACCCCCGTTTTCGACGGCGCAAACGAGAAGGACATTCTCGAATGCATGAAGATGGCGGGTATGTGGCGTGACGTATTCCCCGGTGAAAATGTTGACGGTAAGGAGACCCGCGAGGTCACCAACCCCGAAACCGGTGAAACGAAGCTGCAGGTCATCGACGGTAAGACCGTGCTTTACGACGGCCGTACCGGCGAGGCGTTCGATAACCCCGTAACCGTGGGTATCATGTATTACCTCAAGCTCCATCACCTTGTTGACGATAAGATCCACGCCCGTTCCAACGGTCCGTACTCCGTTATAACCCAGCAGCCTCTCGGCGGTAAAGCCCAGTTCGGCGGTCAGCGTTTCGGTGAGATGGAGGTCTGGGCGCTCGAGGCGTATGGCGCGGCTTACACACTTCAGGAGATCCTGACGGTGAAGTCCGACGATATCAACGGACGCCGCAAAGCCTACGAGGCTATAATTCAGGGCGAAAACATCCCGACGCCGGGCGTGCCCGAGTCCTTCAAGGTTCTTATGAAGGAGCTTCAGTCGCTGGCTCTCGATATCCGCGTGCTCAACAAGGACGGCGAGGAAATTTCGCTCTCGAATGTCTGCGTTGACGAGCCGTCGCCTTATCTCAATAAGAACGACGCCGATGCCGTTGACGACGCTGTCGGTCAGACGGTGACACCCGACAACTTTGCCGATCACTTCATCTTTGACGATGAGGATGACGACGAGGATATGGATGAGGAAGATGACGGCGACGAAGATTTTGACGACGGAATCAGCGATGATGATCTGTCAGATAACAACTGACCCAACCGGAGGAAAATGCTTTGGAAAATAATGTATTTGATTCAATCAAAATAGGTCTTGCATCCCCGGAAATGATTAGGGCATGGTCGCACGGCGAGGTAACGAAGCCGGAGACAATCAACTACCGTACTCTCAAGCCGGAGGTGGGCGGTCTTTTCTGCGAGCGCATATTCGGGCCGACCAAGGACGGCGCGTGCGCGTGCGGTAAGTATAAGAATTCCCACAACCTGAGAGAGACTATAATCTGCGACAAGTGCGGCGTTGAAGTGACCACCAAAAAGGTCCGCCGCGAAAGAATGGGACATATCGAGCTTGCGGCTCCCGTGTCTCATATCTGGTACTTCAAGGCATCCCCCTCGCGTATGGCTCTTGTGCTTGACATTTCGTCCAAGCAGCTTGAGCAGGTGCTCTATTTCGCCGAGAACATCGTTCTCGATCCCGGCACGACCCCGCTTGAAAAGGGAATGGTGCTGAGCGAAAAGCAGTACCAGGAATACCGCGAGATGTACGAGAACGAGTTCCGCGTCGGCATGGGCGCCGAGGCGATAAAGGAGCTGCTCGCCGCGATAAACGTAGACGAGCTTGCCGAATCGCTCAAGGAGGAACTCAAGAATACAACGAGCCAGAAAAAGGCGCGCATAATAAAGCGCCTTGAGGTTATCGAGGCGTTCCGCAAGTCCGGCAACAAGCTGGAATGGATGATCCTTGACGTCATCCCGGTGCTTCCCGCCGACATCAGACCTATGGTACAGCTTGACGGCGGACGCTTTGCCTGCTCCGACCTCAACGAGCTTTACCGCCGCGTTATCAGCCGCAACAACCGTCTGAGAAAGCTCATCGAGATACACACCCCCGAGATCGTTATCAGAAACGAAAAGCGTATGCTTCAGGAAGCCGTTGACGCCCTGATAGACAACGGACGCCGCGGCAAGCCGGTAACAGGCTCCTCCAACCGTCCGCTCAAGTCGCTTTCCGAGATGCTTCGCGGTAAGCAGGGACGTTTCCGTCAGAACCTGCTCGGCAAGCGTGTTGACTATTCCGGACGTTCGGTCATCGTTGTCGGTCCTTCCCTCAAGATATACCAGTGCGGTCTGCCCAAGGAGATGGCTCTTGAGCTGTTCAAGCCATTCGTGGTCAAGAGACTTGTCGAAATGGGGAAGGCGACCAACGTAAAGGATGCGCAGAAGAAGATCGACCGCGCACAGATAAACAACGACGAGGTGTGGGACGCGCTTGAAAACGTTATCAAGGAGCACCCCGTGCTGCTCAACCGTGCGCCTACGCTGCACCGTCTGTCGATACAGGCGTTTGAGCCTGTGCTCGTTGACGGCAGAGCCATAAGGCTGCACCCGCTCGTCTGCACGGCGTTCAACGCCGACTTTGACGGCGACCAGATGCCGGTACACGTTCCGCTGTCTGCCGAGGCTCAGGCTGAGGCGAGATTCCTCATGCTTTCCGCCAACAACCTCCTGAAGCCTGTTGACGGACGTGCCGTTACCGTTCCTACGCAGGATATGATCCTCGGCTCCTACTACCTGACTATGGAGAAGCCGGGCGAACCCGGAGAGGGCGGAGCATACCGCGACTACAACGAAGCCATTATGGCTTATGCCAACGGCCAGCTTGGTCTGCATGTCAAGATAAAGATCAGAAACGACCGCGAGGTAGGCGGCGTGATGATGTCCCGCACCATCACCACCACCCTCGGACGTATGATATTCAACCGCAACATTCCGCAGGACCTCGGTTTTGTGGACAGAAACGATAAAGAAAAGCTCTTTGACCTTGAGGTCGATTTCATCGTTACCAAGAAAGAGCTGGGCGCTATCATCAACGCCTGCATAAAGAAGCACGGCTCGGCTATAACCGCCAAGATGCTTGATGCCATCAAGGAGATGGGATACAAGTACTCCACCCGCGCCTCCTTCTCTATATCGGTCTACGATATGACCATACCGAAGTCGAAATCGGAGATAATCAAGAACGCCGAGAACACCGTTGCGAAGATCGGTAAGTTCTATCAGCGCGGCGAGCTTTCCGAGCAGGAAAGATACGAGCGCGTAATCGATATCTGGAACCGCACGACGGCAGAGGTCACAAATGCTCTTCAGGAATGCTTCTCGACCTTTAACCCGATCAAGATCATGTCTGACTCCGGCGCCCGTGGTTCGATGACCCAGATGCGTCAGCTTGCCGGTATGCGCGGACCGATGTTCGCTACAAACGGTAAGACGATGGAGATCCCAATCAAGTCCAACTTCCGCGAGGGCATGAAGATATTCGAGTACTTCATGGGTGCGCGAAGCTCCCGTAAGTCGCTTTCCGATACGGCTCTGCGTACCGCGGACTCCGGATACCTCACCAGACGTCTGGTCGATGTATCGCAGGAGGTCATAATCCGCGAGGAAAAGTGCGATACGACGCACGGCGCATGGATCAGAGCGATAGCCGACGGCTCCGCCGCCAAGCCGCTTGAAAGCCTTGAGGACAGACTTGTCGGACGCTTTACGATGGGTCCCGTTATCGACCCCAACACCGGCGAGATGATCGCGGACGACGATGTGATGCTCACCGAGGGAATGGTCAAGAAGATAGTTGCCGCCGGTATCGAGGCTGTTCAGATCAGAACGGTCATCCACTGCCACGCGCGCAACGGTATATGCGCTCATTGCTACGGCGCCGACCTTGCGTCCGGCAGACTTGTCAGCGTGGGTGAGGCTGTCGGTATCATCGCCGCTCAGTCCATCGGCGAACCCGGTACACAGCTTACGATGCGTACCTTCCACTCC
>CATYWI010000120.1 GCA_958414155.1 uncultured Anaerotruncus sp.
GTCCGGCTGATATGATGACACTTATAAACTGTCTGCGTGCTTCGGCGGGATACAGTGAACCGTACAGCGACATCGACCGTTACACACAAAACATCTGAAAGGCAGCTCATAAAAATTTAATGAAAGATCTCTCAAATATTTTAATTTTAACCGACCTTGACGGTACATTTTTCGGCGCAAAGTCGAGAATAATTCAGCGGAATATGGACGCCATAGCGCGCTTCAAAGCGGCAGGAGGACTCTTTACAATGGCTACGGGAAGAATGCATCTGAGCCTTGAACATCATATACCAATGGTAAACGAGCTTGTAAATGCGCCCGTGATCGTTTGCAACGGCACGTACATGTATGACTTCAAGGAAGCGAAGTCGTTGTGTGAAAACTTTCTTGAAACAGACCTTGCAATGTGTGCGGTTGAATTTATGTTCCGCACGCTCCCGAGCGTGAGCATACGTCTGTCTGTTCCCGAAGGATATATGACCTGCCCGCCTGTATGCCCGATGATGCAGCGAGATCTTGAAAGTTGCCCGTCGGAAAGACGATATATACTGCCTGTGAGCGAGTGGGTAAATTACAGCTGGTATAAAGTTGTTATACGTGATAAGCCCGAAAAGCTCGTCCGCCTGCGCGAACAGCTGCGTGAAGAAATGGGCGATGTATTTGAGGACAGCATGTCCGGTCCCACATTCTTTGAATTGCAGAAAAAAGGGTGCACAAAGGCAACAATGATTCCCGAACTCAGGAAAATATGTCTCTTCCCTGCACACCCCAAGCCGTTGAAAATATACGCAGTCGGCGATTACGATAACGACATCGCCATGCTGCGCGCCGCAGATGTCGGCGTGTGTCCCGCAAACGCGCTTGATGAAGTAAAAAATATCGCAGACATGTGCCTGTGCTCAAATGAGGACGGCGTGATAGCCGACCTCATTGAGCGAATAGAAGCGGAAAACTGACCGCCACAAGCAGTCACATCCACGCCGGAGGCGGCAAATGCCTTTCCCGGCGGTGTTGAAAAGCTCATTCAGAGCTTTTCAACACCGCTTTTTTGAATTCAATTCCCCTGCCTGAAGACGCCGGTCGTGTCGAAGGACGGGTTGAATGCGTAGAAATTCTTTCCGTCAAGTGAATCCTGCACCGTGCGCAATGCATCACCGAAGCGCTGATAATGCACCACCTCGCGCTCGCGCAGGAAGCGGATGGGATCAAGCACATCCGGGTCATCGGTCAGCCGCAGGATATTGTCGTATGTCACACGCGCCTTTTGCTCCGCCGCCAGGTCTTCGTTAAGATCTGCGATAGGGTCGCCTTTGACGCCGATATATTTCATATCATTCGGCACGCCGGCGGCAGATGCCGGGTATATTCCCGTCGTATGGTCAACAAAATACGCCGCATACGGACTCGAAAGTATCTGCTCGGGAGAAAGATTCCGCGTAAGCTGATAAACTATCGCCGCAACCATTTCTATATGTCCGAGCTCCTCGGTACCGATGTCGGTCAGGACTCCTATGGTCTCGTTCGACGGCATAGCGTAGCGCTGATTCAGATATCTCATCGAAGCGCTCAGTTCACCGTCGGGACCTCCGACCTGCGAAATGATAAGAGACGCAAGTGTCGGGTTGGGATTTTTTATTCTGACCGGATATTGCAGCTTTCTCTCATATAAAAACATATCTTACTGTGCCTCCTTACCAGTCGTGATCATGAACCGCAGTACTGCCACGGCCACGGAGCGGTATTCATTCCGCTCGTTATTCCGTGCATGGTCAGCGGACCGCACGTCGGCTCGTAGCGCGCAATAAGCTCGCTTCTCTCGGCATTTTTGGCGGCGATGTATTCTATCGCCTCATTGCACTCCGGATATACATCAAGATAGAGCGTCGCGTCGAGAATAGCAAAATCAAGCTGTCTTATCTTTTCAAGCAGCGCAAGGCAGTTATACCGTGTACCGGCATCCATGCCCGGCGTACCGCCGTTCGTTACGTTTGTTACGCCTGTTCCGTTAGTCCCTGTCATTACCGTGTTCCTGCTGCACGCGGAGCATACCGTCTGATATCTTTTATCCATTGCGTGCCATTCCTCCTCCCTTGTTTCCTACGCTGAGAAGCGGCAGATCGAGCTCGGAAAATATAGTACCGCGGCAAAGACCCTTTTCCGGTTCGTAAAGACCGCTGAAATTCTGGAGCGGAGCATAAACCATAGCAAGCGGGTAGCCCGAAAGCCCCCATACGCTGTTGCTGCGCTTGCCGCATCCTTCGCCGTTACCGGCATCACGCGGTGTTCTGTCTGAATTTACCGCGACTGCATCCTCGCGCGCCCCGCTGGACATCCTGCGAAGCGCCTCGCCGGTATACATATTTCTTTTCACCATGCGTTTCAATTATCGTCTTATGACGTATCCTTTCCCGGACCGCTTTACGCCGTCCGATATTCAATACAAGTATATGTCGTATCTGCGAAAATTGTCACATGGTGACGCAAAAAGGCGGCGGATAAATGCCGCATCGGTTTATTCCGGGACTGCAAAGTCATATCGCAATGCCGTCAATCGTCAAATCACATCATGGAAACCCGTGACTGAACTGCGATTTTACGTTTTATTGTTGACATCGGCATTTTTAACGTGTAAAATATATACGTAAGAAAAATTTGACTCCGTCAGATTTCTGATGAAAGGCATTTTTATTATGGAAATACGAAATATGAAATGCGATGTATGTGTAATAGGCGGCGGTCCCGGCGGTCTTTGCGCCGCAATTGCAGCGGCGCGCCGCGGAGCTGACGTTATACTCTGTGAGCGCAACGGGCACCTCGGCGGGAACGCCGCAATGGGTCTTCCGCTTCTCGGGTATCTTTCGCAGTCCGGCAGACAGATCATAGGCGGTATTGCCCAGGAATTCATAACCGAGCTTGAAAAGTCTGGGGATTCCTTCAGTCATCAGCGCTGCCCGATGCACAATTCGATAACACTGATACATCCGGACAAATTCAAACTTCTGGCGCTGAAAATGTGTCTTGACGCAGGCGTAAGATTGCTTCTCCACAGCGAGCTTTGCGACACCGTTACCGATAACGGCAAACTCAAACGGGTCTCGGTCATCGGCAAGGGGACACGTGTGGACATAGATGCGGATGTATTTATCGACGGCACCGGAGACGGCGACCTCGGCTTTATGGCAGGAGCAAGGTATGAAAAATCCGACGAACTTCAGCCTCCCACAACAATGTTTGCTCTTACGGGATTTCACAAAGAGGAATTCATGCGCTTCCTCGACGAACACCCAGAAAACATGGCTCAGCTCGATTCGGTACACATCGACCCGGGATACGATACCACGCTTTGGCGCAGCACCGACAGCTATGTATTTGTGGGCATGAAAGCGTATCTGGACGAGATACGCAAGAAATATCCTGACTGTCCGATAAAGCGTGAAAATATAATCTATATCAATTCAACGATACCGGGAAAGATATGGGTCAATACCGTTAGAGTGCCCGGATGCGACGGCTCTGATCTCGAAAGTCTTACCGACGGCGAGGTGCAGGGACTGCTTCAGATCCCCGGCATCGTCAAGACCCTCAAGGACTACGTACCAGGCTTTGAAGACTGCGTGCTTGACGAAATGCCCCGCCATCGGAATACGCGAATCGCGCCGTATATACGGCATCACACGCATCGATCACCATGATGCGCTGGTCGGAAAGAAGCCTGATGACACAATAGCACTTTCGGGATACAAAATAGACATCCACAGCGGCAAGGGCGCGGGCACGATACTTATGAAGATCCCCGAGCCTTACGGCATCCCCCTTTCCGCCTGCATATGCAAGGATATCGACGGACTGCTTATGAGCGGCAGATGCATATCCATGGACCGCGAAACACTCGGCTCAATGCGCGTTATGCCAACGTGCATGGCTATCGGAGAGGCGGTAGGAGTTCTTGCCGCCGAAGCGACGCAACGCAAAGCAAGCCCTCGCAGCATCCCCGCCGAGGACGTTCGTAAAATACTTGCGGCTGCGGGCGCCATACTTCAGTGACCGGAGGCATGATGAACGACTCAAACAGACGAAAACGGGCTTACGACCCGTTTCATGTAAACAGCAAATACAAATCATATCTTATTCCCGCCATCAAGATCGCGGCGGCGCTTGCGGTTATTATCGCCGCGATAACCTGGACCTCCTTCTGGCGTCCGGAGGACCGCCGAATAGAAGCGGCGATATCCGTTGCAGGACTTGTGGTTTCCTTTATATGCGCGTTTATAATCTGTGTTGCTATCGGTGAAATGGGTTTTGTTTCGGAGAACCGCGAACGCGACGCGATACTCAGGCAGGATCCCGCCGGGCTAAGAACAAAGCTGCACGCCACTACCGAGATACTCGAACGCTTTGAAGAGAGCCGCGACATTGAACTGCTCGCCGTGCTTGACGGCAAACTGGCATACATCGGAGTCCGGACCTCCTACAGCAAAGCGGCGGGATATCATGACAAACGGTATTATATAAACGATGATGATTACCCGGATCCCGATCACTTTGCCGACGTGCTTACCGAAATGACGCACTCCGCACGTGAAATTGCGGTCGTATCTGTTGACGGGAAGTCGGAATAATTCAAAACGGGTCGACAGTAACGAGAGACAACAGTAAAGGCGGAAAGTCCAAGGACTTTCCGCCTTTAAGCTGTTTTATGTTGATCGCTCACTGTGGAACAGCGAGTAAACAACAACTTGCATATATAAATCATTTAACTTTAATTCCGTCAATCGCCATGACTTGTAAGCAGTCGTCAAATAAATATTTTGAAAGAGCATTGCTCAATTCATCTATCGTATCAAATTCTTGTTTATCGCAATAATACTTTTTATCAAAAAATTTATCGGACCCATATCGATTATCTGAGCTTGCTCCAATAAGTATCGCTCTATCGTCTGCTAGGATTTGGTATTCTATTATGTCATTGCTTTCGATTTGTGACAGCACATCGTCAATGTGCATTAAGTTATACGTCCCTTTTGCAATAACACTTTCATGAGTATTTTCAAATGTTGCGAATATTTCACAACAAGAAATGTAGACAATGAGAATACAACTAATCACCAATGCGACTGCAGCGAAGGAAAAGATAAATATGAGCAACTTGTTTTCGACATGAAATATCGAACCTCGAAACATACAAGCCGTAATTATCAATAAAGACGTTACAAGCTTTATAATGGGAATTTTGTAACTGGTGGATTTTAAATCCGGTTCAAACAACTTCACTGAGTGCACCACCTTCTCTTGCTTTATGGTTATTGGCAATCATACCTCTTTTATTTTATTTGCTTAGCGC
>CATYWI010000121.1 GCA_958414155.1 uncultured Anaerotruncus sp.
TGAAAAACTCAAATTGAGTTTTTCAACGCCACCTTTTGGGGCGATCGGTGGCACTGTTGCCACCGTATTTTATCTTCCCGCGCGTACAAGTCTGCCAATGCCTTCGCGCAGTGCGTCGGCGAGGCGGTCGATGTCGTCAGTGGTATTCTGCGAGCCGAAGCTCACACGGAGCGTGCGGTCGGCATCGGTCGGAGACAGTCCAAAGGCAAGCAGTGTGCCGCTTGGTCCGTGTGCGTGCGATGAGCACGCCGAGCCTGCGGAGACGCAAATGCCCTTGTCCGAGAGAAAATGCAACATCGTTTCACTGCGTATCCCCGGCAGGGTAAGGCTCACTATGTGCCCGGCGGCATTTTGCGGTAGGTTGAGCCGCACGCCGGCAGCCGGAAGCACGTCCAGCGCATGGCGGTAAAGCTCATCCATATGAGTTACGTCGCGCGCGGCGTTTTCACGCGCCTCGGCGCACGCGCGGGCAAAGCCTGCTATGCCGATAAGATTTTCCGTTCCTGAGCGCAAGCCTTCCTCCTGACCGCCGCCGTAAATTACGGGAGCAAGGCGCTTTGCGCGTATCATCCCGGGCGCGACGCAAAGTGCGCCGACGCCCTTCGGTCCGTGTATTTTATGTGCGCTGACGCTCACAAGGTCGGCATCAAGACTTACCGGTGTGAATTTTACCCGCATAAAGCCCTGTACCGCGTCGCAGTGCGTGACAATTTCGGGGTTCTTTTTGTGTGCCATGCGGAAAGCACGCTCCACATCGTACCGTGCGCCGGTCTCGTTGTTTACAAGCATGAGCGACAGGATCAGCGCGCCGCGGTCAAGCTCTTCTTCAAGCGCCTCCATGTCGAGCGCGCCGCCGCGTGTGGGAATCTTCACTACCTCAAAACCCTCGGCGGTAAGCGATGCGGCGGTGTTGGCGACAGACGGATGCTCCGAGTCGGTGGTGATGATCCGGTTGGATATCCGCCGCTTTTTTGCCAGTGCCGTGCCGCGCAGGGCGAGATTGTTCGCCTCCGAGCCGGAGGCGGTGAATATGATATGATAGTCATCCGAACGGCGCAGTCCGAAGGCGGCGGCGATCTCGGCGCGGCATGTGCGGAGCAGCGCCGCGCTCTCAAGTCCCGCCGCGTGTACCGATGAAGGATTTCCGTAACAGCGCGCTGCGTCCGTCATTGCGACGATAACGCCCTCTGACGGTGCGGTGGTGGCGCTGTTGTCAAGATATATCATGTTGTCGTTTGTATTCATTATTTGAATCTGATCTTTGAAACTATGTTGTCAACATCCGCCGTGTGCAGGTCAAAGCCATCGGGGGTCGATGTATAGGTGAAAACGTAAAAGAGGTTTTTGTATATCACAACGATCTGACGGTATTTGTATTCCGTTTCGCCGATCTTTGCGGTGTATTCAAAACATTTTCCGTTGCGCTCGCCTATAACGGCGTCGGTCACCTCACCTACCGGAGTATAGCTGTCAAAAAGCGCCGCAAGCTCCGCCTGGCACTTTTTTACGTCAACGGTGGTGACATCCTCTGATACCATGCAGGTCATGCTGACATTGGAGCGGTCCTTATCCGAATAGTAAGCGGACGCGGCACCTGATGAGGTGTTTGTGACCCATGTCATCGGAACGAAAAGATAAAATGCTTCGGCGTCCGACGAAACTATCTTCATGCCGCTCGGCACTTCTGTCGCCGAGGTTTTACAGCCCGCGAGAAGCACCACGGTCATGAGTGTGATGATTGCAAGAACTGCTGCTGTTATTTTCTTCATTGATCTTTCTTCCTTGTTGTGGATTATTTTTTGCATTTCCCGACGGCTTCCGCCGCTTTTAGAATGCCGTATTTTCCGCTTTCATATGTCAGTCCGCCCTGGAGATATACCGTGTACGGATCGCGCAGGGGACCGTCGCAGGAAAGCTCTATCGACGAGCCTTGAACAAATGCGCCCGCTGCCATTATTACCTCGTCGGAGTAGCCGGGCATTGCCCACGGTACCGGCTCAACGTAGGCGTCTACCGGCGAGCCTGACTGTATACCGCGGCAGAAGGCGCAAAGCGCCTCGGGCGAATGTGTCACCACGGTCTGGATTATATCGGACCGGCGCTCATCCCACGCGGGAGAAGTCTCGTATCCGAGCTTTTCAAAAATGTATGCCGCGAGATGCATGGTCTTGAGCGCTCCCGCAACAGTGTGCGGGGCGTAAAAGAAGCCGCGGAAGAGATTTTTGTTCTGTCCCATAGTGCAGCCGACCTCAGCTCCGGTGCCGACCGTTGTAAGGCGATACGAGGCAAGTTCAACGGCGCGTGAGGTACCCGCTATGTAACCGCCGGTCTCAGCCATGCCTCCGCCGGGATTTTTAATGAGCGAGCCTATCAGCATATCGGCGCGCGGCTCTGCCGCGGTCGTGAATTCGCCGTAGCAGTTGTCAACAACTACCCATACATCCGGGTGAGCGGCTTTTACGGCATCGTAAAGAGCGCTTATCTCATCCGGCGTCAGTGTGCGGCGGTTGAGATAGCCCTTGGAACGCTGAATGAACACGACCTTTACTGTATGGTCGGCGTCGAGTCGGGCAAGAATACCGTCTTTATCGAGTCTGCCGTCCGCAGTCAGCTCATGCTGTGCGTATCCGACGCCGAAATCGGCAAGAGAGCCGTTGCCCGGCGTTCCGGAAATGCCTATGACCTCCTCAAGCGTGTCATAGGGCTTTCCCGCGACCGAAAAAAGCGTGTCGCCGGGGCGCAGGAGGGCAAAAAGCCCGGTGGAGAGGGCGTGCGTGCCGTTTACAAAGTTGATGCGTACAAGAGCCGCCTCGGTGCCGAAGACCTCGGCATACACACGGTCAAGCACCTCTCTGCCTTTGTCGTCGTAGCCGTAGCCGGAGGTTCCCGCAAAGCAGCCGTCGCTGACTTTGTTGTTTTCAAATGCCGCAAGCACGTCTGCGGTGCGGCGGTAGGAGTTTTCGTCTATTTCCGCAAATATGGGAGCCAGAGCATGCTCGGCTTCTGCGGCGAGAGCTTTGAGTTCAATGTTTTTCATCTTTAAATACCGTTGTCCGTTGTTTTTTTATTGTCCAAGACTATGCGTGACCAGAATCCGCATAGCCGCGCTGTATCCTTGCTTGATATGAGTGTCACTTTGCCGTGCTTGTCCGCAGGCGCGCACATACCGACCTCGAAAAGCCGCCTTTGCACCTGCCTCGCCGTGCCTGCGGCGCCGTCAAAGATCGGAATATCGCTTCCCACAGCGTGTGCGATCTTATCCTTTATCAGCGGGTAATGTGTGCATCCGAGCACCACCGCGTCGAATTTACCGCGGTAAGGGGCGATGAGCGCGTCAAGAAAGCTGTCGAACACGTCGCTTGATGGCTCATTTTCCTCTATCATCGTTGCCAGCCCCGGGCATGGGACCGCTATCACCCCGGCGCCGCCGCACCGTGTGTTCACAAGTGCGGAAAAGCGTTTTTCGGCTACCGTTACCGGTGTGGCGAGAGCAAGTATCCGCCTATATCCCGCATCGGCGGCGAGCTTCAGCGCCGGTTCCGTGCCTATTACAGGTATATCCGGATAGGCGGCGCGTAGCGCGTCTACCGCCGCCGCCGTTGCCGTGTTGCAGGCAACGGTCAGGGCTTTCACGCCCATCTTGGTAAGTTGACCGGCAACGCCGAGCGCTATCTCGCGCACCTCGCCGTGCGTGTGTGCTCCGTATGGGGCGTTTGCCTCATCTCCGAAGTAGATCATATCCTCGTTCGGCATCAGCCTCGTCATTTCGCGAAGGACGGTCAGCCCGCCCACGCCGGAGTCGAATACGCCTATCGGGGAGCTTGCGTTTATATTGTTTTTCATGGCTTATACGAGCTTTTTAACATATTCGCGGAAGGCATCTCCGCGCTCCTCAAAATTGCGGAATCGGTCAAAACTCGTGCAGGAGGGCGAAAGCACAACAGCCGAGCCGGGGCGGGCAAGCCCGCGCGCACGGTCGATCGCGGCAAAAAAGTCGTCCTCATAAGCAATGGGGAGACTGTCGGAGCCGCGCCGCGCTGCCTCGGCTTCAAGTGCGCGGCGGATCACCGGCATCGCCTCGCCGGACACCACCACGCCGCCCGCACGGTCGTAAAGCGCACGTGCAAGACTGTCAAACGGCACGTGCTTGTCGCGTCCGCAAAGGATAAAGACCGGGCGGCAGTCAAACACCGAAAGCGCCGCCTCGGTGCGCGTGGGGGTCGAGTCTATCGAGCTGTTGTAATATTTTACTCCGTCAAGCTCGCGCACGAATTCGATGCGGTGGGGAACACCGCCGAAGGTGCGTGCGACCTCTGCAAGATCATCGCGCGCGATAAGCCCGCGTGTGAGGGCGGCGGCAGTCATGTAATTTTCAACGTTGTGCAGTCCGGGCAGCTTTATATCCGTGCGGAGAAGAAGCTCCTCCTCACTGTGTCCGTCCGAAAATACTATCGAGTTTCCGCGCAGAAATATGGCGTTCGCGCGTCCGCGACGGTTGGCGGGAACTGTCTCATCGTATGACGCGGTGTGTGCCGAGAAAAATGTTACCGCGCCTCGGCGTTCGGGATATGCATCGGCTGCCGCAGCTGCGTCCGCGCTTTTGGCGTTGAGAACAACAAGCTCTGTGTCATTACCCATCACATTGTATTTTGCGCGGATATACTCGTCCATTCCGGTATGCCAATTGAGATGGTTGGGGGTGATGTTGGTTATTGCCGCGCGGCTCGCCATGCCGCGCATGGTCATAAGCTGAAAGCTGGAAAGCTCAAGCACGGCATAGTCGCTGGGCTTCATTTCGTCTACGCGGTCGAGCAGAGGAGTTCCAATGTTTCCGCCGACATAAACATGCCCTCCGTTGCGCTTTGCCGCCGATGAGAGCAGTAGATATGTCAGCGTCGTCGTTGTGGTTTTGCCGTCGCTGCCGGTCACGGCGATCACCGTAGCGGGAGTCGCATCGCAGAACCATTCCATCTCCGATGTGAGAAAGGCGCCGCGCCGCACGGCTTCTGGGATATCTCCGGCGTCGGGGCGTATACCGGGCGAGCGGAAGATAACGGCGTTTTCAATGCCTTCGCGGCAAAGTCCGCGCGTAGGGTCGGCACCGCATATCAGCTCTGCGCCGGAAGCCGCAAGCTCTGCGGCTGCGGGACCGAGCGCGGCCGGCTCCTTTGAGTCTCTTATTTCAAGTCTTGCGCCGCGCACGGCAAGCATGCGCGCAAGCGGCAGGTTGGATACGCCCAGTCCGAGGATGACGGCGCGTCCGCGCCCGTTACCGAACAGGCGGCGCTCTGTTTCA
>CATYWI010000122.1 GCA_958414155.1 uncultured Anaerotruncus sp.
AAATACAAGCTCGGCTTTGCGATGGACAACGGCGCCGCGATAGTCTTTATTGACGGTCAGCCGACAAGAAGTGTGCGCGAAAATGCTACGGCGCGTATTTTCAGATACGACTTCGTGGATGGCAAGTGGATCCGTTCGGTTTACAAGGACTGACCCGGTACGCGGAATATCATGAAAGGCGTGTGTGAAATGAAAAAGATCATATCGGTGGTATTGTCAATGGTGATGCTTTGCGGTGCCGTACCTTATACGGTAATGGCGGCGGGAAACGGAAATGGGGAATATCCCGAGCTTCTTATAACGCAGATAGGCGTCGATCAGTACGGAAGCCCGGATAACGCCGCAAATATCAATCCCAAATACAACGACGGTGCGGGGAACAATCCCAACTCCGACGTTTACGAATTCATATCTGTCTATAACAACTCCGACCGCGAGCTAAATGTATATGACTACATGATCGGATATCAGGGCGCATCCCCCACAAAAAGCCCCGATTTCTTTGAGCGGTCGATCCAATGCTATACACCTGTCTATCCCGGCGCGGACTGGATAGACGCTCCTTATTCCGCCTACGATACATACTGGAAGAATGCGTCTGTGAAACGCCCGGTAAACCCCGCGCGTGCGGACGGCACGGTGAAGCCCGGTGAGACATTTGTCATCTGGGTGTATTCCGCCGCGTCTCACCGCATAAACTGCACCGTGGAGCAGTTCCGCAGGTTCTGGAGCATTCCGGACGGCGTAAAGGTGTTTATTATCGACGGTAACGATGTAGACGGACCGAACAACTTTAAGCTGAAAAACAATGCAACGGGAACATACATCATAATGCACAGTTCGGAGAGATTCCCGGCGCGCCGTTCGGCGGATAAAAAATATGACGTCGAACGCGACAATAAGCGCGATCCGTATCCCGATGAGACATACGAAACGCTCGAAGAGGTCATTTCGTGGGCGGTAGTGGATTTTACGAGCGAGCCGCTCGCATCTCAGCTCAAGACCGAAGGCGCCGAGGCAAAGACGAACCGGACAGTGAGCTATCTCCCTGCGACCGATGCACCTGCGGCGCAGAACGGGTACACTGCGGCAGCGTTCGCGTCCAAAAAGCGCATGCATCTTGAAAAGGTGAACGGTTACGCCGATGCGTCGGTGGGACGTCCCGACGATGCACAGCGCGCAGCGTTTGCAAAAACGCTGACAACGCTTGTCCGCACCGTTCCGGAAAAAACGGTCGGGCTTGTCAACAACAATGACCGCCCGTCGATAATAATCACCGAAATATCAGCCGATCAGTACGGCGGCGATTCTACGCTTGCCGCGTATAAGGCAAGTCCCAACTCCGATCCCTTTGAGTGCTTTGAAATGTATAACAATGCCAAGGAAGCCGTAAATATCTTTGACTACATGATAGGCTATCAGGGAAGCGGAGCCACGAGCGTTTCGACTTGGTTTGAGCGCTCGGTGCAGGAATATACGCCTATCCTTCCGGGAGCTGACTGGATCGACGCGCCATGGGGCGAATACGATAAGTATTGGACCGGTACCGATGTCGCCCGTCCGGTGAACCCCGGATATGCCGACGGCGTGATAGCTCCCGGTGAGACCTTTGTCGTATGGTGTTATAATTCCGATTCGCATAAATGCCGCGCAACGGTAGCGGATCTCCGTGAATTCTGGAGGATCCCCGAAAACGTCAGGGTGTTCATTTTTGACGGGAACGCGGACAGGGATAAAAACTTCAACATCAAGAATTCCGGGACCGGCGAGTATATCATCATGAAGCCGTCAGAGCGGTTCCCGCTCCGCCGCAGCGATGATGAGACCTACTATACCGAGTGCGACCGTAAGGATCATTACTATTACGACAAGAACTTCTCGGATATGCCCGAAATAATCAGCTGGGCGGTCGTCGATTTCGGCAGCTATGATCCGCTTTATACCTTCAGACTCAAAAACGGCGAGGGAAGTTCAAAGAACAATTATACGATGAGCTATGCGCCGTATAACGGGGAAGAGGTGTTTACAAACGGATTCACCACGGTGACTTTTGCAACGCAGAAGCGGGTCCACCTGACTGTCGTGAACGAAAAACACGAGGATGCGCACATCGGTACGCTCACCGAGGCGCAGAGGGAAGCAATAGCAAAATCCAACTCGGAAAGAAAATAAATTTATGGGCTGCCGCGCAAACGCTCGGCAGCCCATAAAAATGCACAAAAAACGTCAAAGTAAAAAATAAGTATGCCTGTTTGGGCGTTCAAACACTTGCATTTTCTCTATGCACGTGATATAATAAAATGCATAATTGACGGGTTTGTGAGCGCTTTTTGAAGCTTCGTGCCGAACGGGTTGCACATACGCCGATCGGTGCGCGCTACGGGTCTCATGCCAAACGTAGATACGATGAACGATGAAAATGAAAAAGAACAGGAAAGAAGATCTGATGCATAAGAAATTCGTAAAACGGATGCTCGATATAATACTTTCTTTTGCCGGACTTGTATTGTCGTCGTGGCTGTTTCTTATCATTATCATTGCTATAGAGATAGATGATCCCGGTCCCGTCTTTTTCAGTCAGAAACGTGTCGGTACACATAAAAAGCATTTCAAACTGTATAAATTCCGCAGTATGAAGATGTCAACGCCGCACGATACGCCTACTCATCTGCTGGAAAATCCGGAGCAGTATATAACACGCGTCGGCAGATTCCTGCGCCGCACGTCGCTTGACGAAATACCGCAGCTCTGGAATATTCTGCGCGGCGACGGAGTGGTCGCGGGCGGCACGGGCGAGATGCACAGGATGGAGATCAAAAAGTGAAAATCCTTATTGCAACCAATCACTCATACATGCTTTATCGCTTTCGTCGCGAGCTTATCGAAGCGCTCATGCGCGAGCATGAGGTCGTTCTCAGCATGCCGTTCGTGGGGCATGAGGACGATTTCAAAGCCATGGGACTGCTGTGTATAGATACGAAATTTGACAGACGCAGTGTCGATCCCGTAAAGGATATAAGGCTTGCAAAGGCATACCGGGCAATGCTTGATGAAATTGCCCCCGATATTGTGATAACATATTCGATAAAACCGAATATCTATATGGGCGGCGCGTGCAAGGCGCGCGGCATCCCGTACTTTACGAATATTCAGGGACTTGGCACGGCTTTTGAAAAGCCGTTGCTGTCTTCTGTCGTGACCGCCATGTACCGCGGGGCTTTGCAGAAGGCCAGAACAGTGTTCTTTGAGAACGAGGAGAACGCGCAGTTCTTCCTACATAAAAATATCATCTCCGCCCGCCAGATGAAGGTACTCCCCGGCGCGGGCATTAATCTGGACGAATATCCCTATGTCCCTATGCAGAATGACGGCGTGTGTAGTTTCCTGTTTGTCGGACGCATTATGAAGGAAAAGGGCGTGGACGAGTTCTTCGCCGCCGCTAAAACCGTCAAGGCGGAGTTTGGTGAGAAGGTCGCCTTTGACGTGGTGGGCTTTTACGAGGATGCCTACAAGGAAACAGTCGACCAACTGGTTGCTGACGGTATCATCAAGTTCCACGGCTTCCGGACGGATATGCATCCGTTCTATGAAACGGCGGACTGCGTCGTGCTGCCCTCTTACCACGAGGGCATGTCCAACGTTCTGCTGGAGGGTGCCGCCACCGGCCGCGCTCTCATTACCAGTGATATCCCCGGCTGCCGTGAGGCGGTGGAGGACGGCGTCAGCGGGTATCTGTGCCCCGCACAGGATGCGGAAGCACTGACGAATTTCTTCCGTGAATTTGCTGGCAAAACACATGGTGAGCAGGAGCAGATGGGTCGCTGCGGACGCGCCCTCATCGAGCGGAAGTTTGACAAGCACATTGTAGTGGCGCAGACCATGAACGGCCTTGGACTGGCAGAAGCAGCGAGGAGCAAAGCATGACTCTGACGAATTATTGGTGGCTGCTGATCTGGCTGGCCTTGGCTGGTGGATTGTTAGCGGTTGCTGTCCCCAAAAAGCCAGTACAGGTATTGGGAAAAACAGAATACCGCTGGAGCTGGGGCGCAGCTCTTGTTTTGGCATGCCCGTATGTGATCTGGGCAGCAAACCGCATTAATTTTGGGGATACCGAAGTCTATCGAAGAACGTTTCGGAATATACCGACGCTTGGCGGAGCACTGACCTCATATCTCTCCGAACACGGAAAAGATCAGGGATTCACGGTTCTTGTTTCAGTGATCAAAACCCTAATTGGCAGCAACGATAAGCTATTTTTCTTTTTGATTGCAACATTTCAGATGTTCTGCATTATCTACTTCCTTCGCAAGTACTCCACGAGTTTTCTCCTCTCCGTATTCATGTTCGTAATTTCTACCGATTACTTGTCTTGGATGTTCAACGGTATGCGGCAATTTATCGCCGTCTGCATTGTCCTCTTGAGTTTTGGATTGGTTTTGAGGAAGAAGTACATTCCTGCCGTTCTCGTTATTCTGCTGGCTTCAACGATCCATGCGTCAGCATTGATAATGATCCCGTTGATCTTTGTGATACAAGGACACTCCTGGAATTGGAAAACGCTTCTCATGTTGGTTGGCGTGGGGGCAGCTATCTTGCTGATTGACCCCTTTACCTCTTTTGTGGATTCGATCCTTGCCGAAACACAATATAACGATATTATTACGAATGACATATGGGAAAATGACAACGGCACCAATGCATTGCGGGCATTATTCTATTCTATTCCTGCGATTCTCTCCTTGATTGGGAAAAGATTTGTGGATCGTGAAAATTCTCCTATTGTGAATTTGTGTGTCAACTGCAGCGTCTGCACGGTGGCGCTATATATTTTGAGCGTTTTTTCCTCCGGCATTTACATTGGCCGCCTACCAATTTACACAACGCTGCCAGGATATGTGGCGGTGCCTTGGCTTATAGAGCATATGTTCACAAAGCAATCTGCAAAAATTATTACAGGCGGTTTGATTTGCGGTTACTTGGCCTTTTTCTTTTATCAGATGTATTTTGCTTGGAACATACTTTGACGAGGGAATGAAAATGATCCGAGTTTTACAAGTTGCAACATATATGGGGCGTGGTGGTCTGGAATCCATGATTATGAACTACTACCGCCATATTGACCGTGAAAAAGTGCAGTTCGATTTTTTGGTACACCGCCAAGAAAGGGCGGCGTTTGATGATGAGATCGAATCCCTTGGTGGGAGAATCTATCGCTTGCCGCGCTTGGTGCCGTGGAGCAAAAGTTATTTATCTGCGCTGAATCGCTTCTTTGACGAACACACGGAATACAAAGTT
>CATYWI010000123.1 GCA_958414155.1 uncultured Anaerotruncus sp.
TCCGCTGCGGTTGAATTTGTCTCCGTAGTAGTAATCGGTTTTGGTGGGCGGAGTGATTCGGAAGGATTCAACCCCGTAAACCGTCAGCTCAAGTGTCTGTGATATCGCCCCGACGGTAAACGTGATCGTGGCATGACTGCGGTCCGAGGAATCGGGGGTCAGCGCATCGACCGACCCGCTTACAGTGTATTCGGAAGGGGCGAGAAGCCTTCCCTGAGAGCTGTTTTCAAATGTGGCTATTATCATCATTCCGGTGGGATCAAACCGTTCGCCCTCGTAGTAATACATTTTGTCGGGCTTCTGGATTATCATCATCGACACCATTTTGATGACTGTTATGCCGTAAAGCGTTGCTTTTGTACCGTAGCATTCGACAACAGCACTGGTTATGTCGGGCGTGAGAGCCGCCGGGAGATCGACGTGTATCTCATCCTCATCGGGCAGACGGCTCGTGCCGTCGGCATATACAAGCTCTATCATAAGACCGTCCGGAACAAACGACGAGCCTTCATTGTACTGGAGCCTGGCGGGAAAGGTGATTATGCGTGATTCTATCGGGCGCTTTACGGTGACGTATGTCTTTTTGGTTTTGCCGCCGTAGGTGAACTCAACGGTCACATCCTCGGATGAACCGTCTGTTACGAGCCTGCCGGTGGGAGCGTATTCAAATTCGCCCGGTTTTATGAGCTTTGAGGTGCCGTCGGCATATGTCGCGCGGATGACATAACGCGACGGGTCAAAATATTCGCCCTCGTAATATGTATCTTTGCCGACAGTCTCTATATCTATCGCGGCGAGCGTGGGATCGGCAACGCCGGTTCCGGGCGTTTCTTCCGCGGTGGTATCAGCGGCAGTGTCGGACGTTCCTTCCGAGCCTGTTCCCGGACTGTCCTGTGCAAATGCCGGCATAAACAGGGTGGAGATCAGCAAAAATGTAAGTAAGAAAATCAAAGCGCTGCGAATATGGCGAATCTGCATATTGTACATCCTTTCGTGCGGTTTTGGTGTCAGTATAATTAAAAAACAAATCTTCACCCTATATTATACCACTGATTAGCACGGGTTTCAATAGGTTATATATTCTTATCGGAAAAAAATTTGCGCTCAAAAAAGTCGTATAGCCGTCATAAAGCACAGAAACAGCGGGAAGGAGAGTAAAAACTCCCGATCCCGCTGTTCTCTGCAAAAGCGGAAAAAGCTATCAGTCGGCGTAAACGCTGACCTGCTTTTTGTCCTTGGTCTTGTGCTCGAATTTGACGTGTCCGTCGATCAGAGCGAAAAGGGTATTGTCGGTTCCCATTCCGACGTTGTTGCCGGGGTGTACCGCAGTTCCTCTCTGTCTGATGATGATGTTGCCGGCAAGAACCGCTTCGCCGTCAGCCTTCTTCACGCCAAGGCGCTTGGATTCGCTGTCGCGTCCGTTCTTAGTCGAGCCGACACCTTTTTTATGAGCAAAAAACTGTAAGCCGAGTCTGAGCATTATTTCTTCCTCCTCATAGATTTGTTGACGTGATCGTTCTTACTGATAGTCGCGGTCGATAACTTCGACCTCAAGATAATCCGAGTATTCCTCGATAAGGTCGTTGAGCTGATAGAAGTAAGCCATGAAAAGCCCCGATACCGCATATCTCTTGCGTTCGTCTTCCTCAAATTCGGGAAGAGCGGCTTTTGCAGTGACAACTATTCTTGTTGCGCCTTCGTTGACATCATACTGTATGTCAGAGGCATAGGCAAGTTCAACAGCATTGACGATGAGCATCGTCATCGCGGAGAGCGCGGCACAAAGTACATCGTCTCCCGCTTCACCGTAACCGGTGTGACCCTGCTCCTCGAAGCCCCAAAAGGCTCCGCAGCTTCTGTAAAATACGACTTTAGTCATAATTAGCCTTCGATCTTGGTTATCTGAACCTTGGTGTAAGGCTGTCTGTGACCGATCTTCTTCTTCTCGTTCTTCTTGGATTTGTACTTGAAGACATAGATCTTGTGACCCTTGCCGTTCTTCAGCACATTGGCGGTAACGCGAGCGCCCGCCACTGTGGGAGTGCCGACCTTGAGTCCGTCCTCGGCGGATAATGCCTTGACATTTTCAAATACGACTTCGCTGCCTTCTTCATTTGAGAGCTTCTCAATAAAAACGATATCGCCCTCGGAGACCTTGTACTGCTTTCCGCCGGTTTCAATTACTGCAAACACGAAAAGCACCTCTCTTTCGTTAAGACTCGCTGATATGGGCGGCGCCGGAATGAAATTTTACCTTCAAAACGGCACACTTAAAAAAGCCTGTTTCAAGCGGCAAATTATTATACACCGTAAAGGTGTTGCTTGTCAAGAGTTTTTTTGATTTTTTCGCGTTATACGGAGAAAAAAGATTGATTTTAATGCAAAAAACTATCCCCTGACGTCTTTTGTTGCATCCGCTTCTTCCGATCGACCGACAGCCGGACCATGGCGGCGACCGCAAGCGTTCCGAACACCACGCCGGAGGTGTCTATCAGCACATCGGTAAAGCGACAGGCGCGTCCGGGTACAAAATACTGAATGATCTCGTCCGCGCCGGCCACCGCTATACAGAATGCCAATGAAATAAGATACCCGCGATTTCCGACACGGGAGATGCACGCGGCAGCGCCCGCGGTGAGAAGTCCGAGAAGCCCGAATTCACAGATGTGCGCGGTCTTTCGCAGTAGCTTTTCGGATATTCCCGGCAGCCCCGCGCGGGTAAGAAAGGCGTTTACCTTTTCAAGCAGTCCGCCGCTTAACGCACCGGATACCGACGCGGGTTGAAGCGAATTCGAAAAAATGAATATCACCGCCGCAACGGACAGCGCGCAAAGCAGCAGACCCGCTATCGTTTTTTTATTCTTCGGAATGTTCATTGCGGTGTTCACCTGCCTTTGACATTGATGTTGACATGGGAATAGTATTGTGATATAATATCGGAAATTTTTAAGGAGTGACCCGAAATGATATTTCCGGAAAAAGAGATAACACTTAAAAACGGGACCGTGGCTGTCCTCAGAAGCCCGTGTACCGGTGAGGGCGGGAAAATGCTGAAATATATAAGGCAGGCGTGCGGCGAGACTGATTTTCTTTTGCGCCGTCCCGAAGAGTGGGACAGCGTTACCGTCGAAAGTGAAGAGAAGTGGATATCCGGCGGACTTGGGTCGGACAGCATATTGAGAATAGCCTGCTTTATCGGCGATGAGGTCGCGGGAAACTGCGAGGTGATGTTCAACAACGAGCAAAAAACAAGCCATCGCGCCGTTTTTATGATAGCGATCCTGAAAAAATATTGGGAACTCGGTATCGGCACGGCGATGTTCGGCGAGCTTATCGCGGCGGCAAAGGCGCGTCCCTGGGTAAGGATCGCCGAACTTGAAGTTGTTGAGGGAAATGACCGCGCCCTCGCGCTGTATGAAAAATTCGGCTTCAGCGTTGTGGGTGAGCGTCCGAATGCCTTCATGCGACGTGACGGGAGCTATGCAAAAGAGCTTTTTATGCAGAAAATGCTCTGATACCGGCAGGGATCATTCGGTCCATTCAAGCTCCTCGGCGGATATCACCTCACGCGAGGTATTTATCTCGCCGAACCACAGCGGAGCGTCGGAGTACTCTATCTCTCCGCTCTGATTGTCGTACGGGTCGCGTCTGAGGTAAAGCCGCGGCGGGTCAAATGACTTGGCAAAGCCGGTGCAGTTTATCTGACGGTACGGGTCAAGGTTGCCGAAATAATGATTCCAAAGCTCGGTGTCTCCCTTGCGGAGAGCGCCGCCGCCGAAGGACGGATCGGCAGGCAGCCACCCGTATGGCGCAACGTAGAACTGCGCCCAGTCGTGGCTTCCTATGCTGTCAGGCTCAACATGACTGCCGGATTGCCAGCGTGCGGGAACACCCATTGCGCGGCAAAGCGTGATGAACAGAAGCGCCATAACGCCGCAGTCGCCGCGTCCGTTGAGCATCGCATAGCCGGGGATGAAGTCCATATAAAGATAATCGCGCATGTACGAGTATGCAACATGCTTGGTTACCCAGTCGTATGCACGCCGGGCGAGGATCAGCGGATTCCTCTCATTGCCCGCGAGCGTGGCTGCAAGCTCGCACACCGAAGGCGTAAAGCATATCTGCGGCAGCTCCTCGCAGAGATATTCGTCGGTTTCGGACGGCGCCGGAAGCACCTTTGCGGCATCCGGTGTGATATACGCTTCGTGTATGTCGTACGAGAATTCGATCCAATAATCAACGCCGTCACGGTGCTCGGTCTCGATAAAGGCTGTGCGGTGCCCGGAGTCTGAGATGTACACCGGGTGAGATGAATCTATAAGCGTAATATTTGATTGCTCGGGACATTCAGCCGGGTAGGGAAGATGGACGCGCACCACACTGCCGGGACGCGAATGGTCTGCATCCGGCGAAATATGCTCGCGGACGCGGAAGCGGTAAGTTCTGCCGCCCTGTGAACGCATGATGTCAAGGTTTTCGTGCAGGCGGCTGTTGAAATACTTTTCCGGCTCGGCGGGCGTCCCGCTTTCGATCTCGTCAAGGCGGCGACGGCAGCAGTTCATTATATTGCGCGCCGCACCGCTTTCAAAATAGCGCTCTCCGCCGCGGCGTATATAGTCGGCATGACCCATTTCAATAAACGCTTCGAGCGCCTCCGGGGTACAGTGAGAATATTTTTTGCGGATGCGTGCAAGAAGACCGTCGAAATCGTAAAGGTAGTTGCCTGTCATGCCGTCGGCGATAACCGCCTCAAGCTCAAGGCGGATGCGCATGCCGTCTGAGATGTCGCGCCTGAGCCAGCGCCTTATCGCGGCTATCTCGCCGTCAAAATCTCCAGAGTATTTGAAAAATTTGATCTCATCCGGCAAATCAAGTGCCATGTATTTTATGTTTTCCTCTTTGAATTTTATCATTTCAGCCCCCACAAAAGGATTTTTTGTTGCGTTTTTTATCAGCAATATCAGTATACCACAAATAAGCGTCGGGCGCAAGTGAAAAATGACGCGGCGAGGCCGAGGGGAACCGATATCGTTCACACATAAAAACAGACCGCGCGGAAGCTGAGATTTTTTTCATATAAGGTATTGACAAACCGGATATCTTGTGATATAATCAACCAGTACGATTTGAAGGGACAGTCAATGTCGCCGTTTCGTATCGGTTATATATCGGGGTGTTGCACAGCTTGGTAGTGCGCTTGGTTCGGGACCAAGAGGCCGCTGGTTCGAGTCCAGTCACTCCGACCACATACGAATAATCCGAACACTTTCCGAATGGGAGAGGCGTTCGGATTT
>CATYWI010000124.1 GCA_958414155.1 uncultured Anaerotruncus sp.
CAAAGCCTCGCTTCCCATGTTGGTGGCTTTTCTTCCGCTCATTCTGCTAAGTGCCGCCGAACGTACAGTCCGCGCCTGCGGAACTTCCGGCGGCTTGGTGCGGCGCAATCTTGCGACGCGCACCGTCGGCAGATTGATAACGCTTGCGCTCGTATCGCTTTTCTGGACACAGATCAAGCTGCGTTCGGTATGGCAGCTCGTTGATTATTTCCGCACTCTAACCGTGATCGGCTCATATCAGTCGTACAGGCTTTATATGACCATATACAACCGCGAGTATCTTTTTGCCGCCATGGTAGCGCTGTGGCTGCTTTTGCCGGCGCTGCTCGGTCTTTGCGGCGTTGACTGGTCACGCGGCAAAGCCGGAACGGTGCTGCGCACACTGTATTGCGGAGGCATTATCGCGCTGTTCGTTTTCAGCATATATGTGGTTATGCCGCAGTATCCGGAATACGCCATGTCGCCGTTCAAGTACATCACGTTTTAGCGGACGGAGGGGTGAGTAATGAAGGATAAAAAAATCAGCAACAATGTTGAAAAATGCGCTCTCTCGCCGGGCTTTGCGCTCGTTTGCACCGTGCTTTTTGTCGGAATACTGCTCTCGGGTGCGATATACTACGGAATATCGTCGATAATGGGACACGTTGACCTTTCGGATTCATATTATGACGGCAAAGAATACGATTTCAGCGGTGTATACGCGTTTGACGGCGTTTTCTTCCGTAATTCGCAGACGCTCGACGATATTGCGAAATACAAATATCTGCTTTTCGGCAGACTTGAAGACGACGGCGTGATAGTCGGGCGCGACGGCTTTCTGTTCGGCGCATGTGACGATGAATACGGCTACGATTATGTTCGTGATTACATAGGCGAATTTGCCGACGTAGACACGACAGACGCGCTTTATGATGCCATAAAACAGCGCGAGGCTGCATTCGCGGCGGTGGGCAGCAGGTATGTTCTTGTCGTAATACCGAATTCGCAGACAGTGTACAGCGACAAATTGCCGGGGTACTTCGGAAATGTAAGCGATAAAACAAGGCTTGCGCGCCTTTCTTCGCGCATGCAGGCGGCGGACGAATCCTGTTTCCTTAATCTGACCGACGCCATGCGCGCCGCGCTCGGCACAGGTCAGCTTTACAACAATACCGAGAATTCACTGAACGCCCTCGGCGCGTATTATGCCTATCGTGCCGTGTGCGAGGCGGTGCCGGAGCTTACCGACACGGGCGCCGGGGTGATACCTCTTGCCGATTTTGAAATGTACCGTCATATCACCGACGGACGGGCGCTGGCGCGTCAGGCGGGACTTGAAAAGCTGATACGCAACGTTACGATATCGCTTTCAAGCGATACCTTCAGAAGATATACGCAGTACGGGTACTTCGGCGATGTTGAGGTTACATGCGCGCGCAGTGAGTTCAGACTGCCTACCCATCCTGCGGTGTTTATCGAATTTGCCGACGGAGGGGAATGGGATAAAATACTTATGTATGAGTATTTTTCGAATACCTTCGGCAATGTAGGATATCGCATAGGGCAGAAATATTCGCATTCGGATGTCACGCAGTTCTGTCCGGACGTTGTGATACAGTTTCTGCACGAGAACGAACTTTCCGCTCTTATCGACGGCGATACCGTGTCATCCTACCCCACGCAAGCCGGGAACGAAAAAAACAGTTGAAATAATCAAGACCGGGGGATTGATTTTTCCCCCGGTTTATGTTATAATAAGGTATAACGTTGCGGTCGCAACGATTTTTATTGCGATCGGACAGAAAAAACAGTCATGAAAGGCAGGAAACTGCAATGCCGTCGCTTATGCGATATATAAATGTTATCAGCCGGTGCGGAGCGGCGTGGCGCGGAGATAAGCTCGCCGGGACGGATATAGGCGCGTCTCATACGAGCTATATACTTACTGTTTGCCGCCACCCGGGGATATCACAGGACAAGCTCGCCAAGCATATTTACATCAACAAGAGCAATGTAACGCGCAATCTTGCGTATCTCGAATCGTGCGGATATGTTGAGCGCCGCCAAAGCGAGGCGGACAGGCGCATAATAGAGGTATACCCGACCGAAAAAGCGCTTGAGATCCTGCCCACGGTGCAGAAGGCTGTGCGCGAATGGAATGGGTACCTTACCGAGGACTTCACCGAGGAGGAGATGGAGATGTTCATGTCCATGCTCGCGCGTATCGCATCGCGCGCGGCGGATTATGCCAAGATCTCGTTTGAATCGGAGGACGAGAGCCAATGAGGACCATACTGAGCTACCTTAAACCGCATCGCAGCTTTATGTGTGTGTCGCTTACTGTAAAGGTGATGGGTACTCTTGTGGAGCTTGCACTGCCGTATATCCTCAGCCACATAATACAGAACGTGATAAAGCCCATGGGCGCCGAGGCATCGCCCGATCTTGCCGCGGGCAGCCGCCGCATAATCATGTGGGCTGTGATAATGATAGTGTGTGCATTTCTCGGCGTGCTCGGCAACGTTATTGCGAACCGTATGGCGGCAAAAACCGCTATGGAGGTCGCACGTGCGGTAAGGCACGATCTTTTTGAACGCACCATGACGCTCTCTCCGGCGCAGACCGATACATTTACGGTCGAAAGCCTTGAAAGCCGGCTGACCGGAGATACCTACAATATACATAACTTTATAAATTCGATGCAGCGTATGGGCGTGCGCGCGCCGATACTCCTGATAGGCGGATTGGCTATAGCCGCAACGCTGGACCCCGTGCTGACGCTTGTTATGGTTGCCGTCCTGCCGTTTATTTTTATTGCCGTTTACGGTATCACAAGCCGCGGACTGCCGCTCTACACAAAGGTGCGGACCGCTGTGGATTCAATGACGCGTGTTGTGCGCGAGGATGCGCAAGGCGTCAGAGTCATAAAGGCGCTTTCAAAAACCGATTACGAGTGCCGCCGCTTTGACGGCGTAAACACATCGCTCGCCGCTATCGAAGGTCGCACCAACGCTACTATGTCGATAGCAAACCCGCTCATGAATCTGTTTATGAATCTCGGTATCACCGCGGTCGTTGTTGTGGGCGCGGTGCGTGTTAACGGCGGCTCGTCCGAGCCGGGCAAGATAATTGCGTTCATTCAGTATTTCACACTGATTTCAATGGCAATGATGTCGGTGTCGCGTATTTTCCTTATCATCTCCAAGGCAAGCGCCTCGGCGAACCGCATTGAAGAGGTGCTTCTTACGCCTCCCGATCTCGCGGTCGCCCCCGAGGAGGAATATCTGCGTCATCCCAACGAGACCGGCATCACATTCGAAGGCGTGGATTTTGCCTATAACGGCAAGGGCAAGGTGCTGCATGACATTAGTTTTTCGCTTCCGAAGGGCGGTACGCTCGGCATTATCGGCGCGACCGGAAGCGGCAAGACAACACTCCTGGCGCTTTTAATGCGCTTTTACGACGTGAGCCGGGGCGCTGTGCGTATAGGCGGGAGAGACGTAAGAGCTATTTCCGAAGATGAACTGCACTCAATGTTCGGCGTTGCAATGCAGAATGATTTCATATTTGCCGGTACTATCGAGGAAAACATCGATTTCGGACGCGGACTGTCGCACGAAGACATCGTACGCGCCGCAAGGATCGCTCAGGCTGACGAGTTCATCACCGGTATGCCCGAGGGCTACGGTCGTATGCTGACCTCAAAGGGAACAAACGTCAGCGGCGGTCAGCGTCAACGCCTGCTTATCGCGCGTGCCATTGCAGCGCGTCCGCAGATACTTGTGCTCGACGACGCCAGTTCTGCGCTTGATTACAAAACGGATGCCGCACTGCGTCGCGCACTGCGCGACGAAATAGCGGCAGAGGGCGGCAGCGTGGTCGTTGTGGCGCAAAGAGTCAGCTCGGTAATGAATTCCGACCTTATAATCGTGCTTGACGGCGGCAGAATGATAGCCTCCGGAACGCACGATGAGCTTATGGAGACCTGCGAGGTCTACCGTGAGATAAGCAGATCGCAGATGGGAGGTGCTTTCCTTGAGTAACGTAATGGGCGGGGGAGCTTCCGCAATGCTTGGCGATCCGCGAGCGCAAAGCAACCCCAACAATACAAACAAATCAAAAAAGCTCGATAAACGGACGCGCCGCAGGGTGCTCTGGCGGCTTGCGGGGTATCTCTGGCGCTGTCGCTGGCTCGTGCTTGCCGCGTTTGCGCTCATGCTGACCTCAAATCTTTGTGCGCTTATCGGACCCAAGCTGTCGGGCAAGGCGATAAACGCCATCGACCTCGGGCAGGGAAATGTTGATTTTGATGCGGTATTCGGATATGCCGGACTTCTTGTGCTGGCATATGCGCTGTCGGCAGTGCTGTCTCTTTGCCTGTCGCTCCTGCTCGTCAAGCTGGGGCAAAAGATAACATACACATTGCGGCGTGAGATATTCGACCGTCTCATGCTCCTGCCTGTCGGGTATTTTGACATACACGCAACCGGCGACATAATCAGCCATATCTCGTATGATGTAGATACTGTCAATGCCTCTCTCTCGCACGACCTGCTTCAGATATGCTCAAGCGTGGTTACGGTAGTTTTCTCGCTTGCTATGATGATATCTATCTCGCCGGTCATAATCGTGATATTTGCGGTCACGGTCCCGATATCCATAATCACAACGCGGCTGAAAAGCAAAAATGTCCGTCCGCTCTTCCGTATGCGCTCGGCAAAGCTCGGAATACTCAACGGATATGCCGAGGAAATGCTGTCCGGACAGCGCACGATACGCGCCTACGGACGCGAGGCGGCGACAGTCGCTAAATTCGACAGCCGCAATGACGATGCATGCTCGGCTTACTATAACGCGGATTATCACGCTGCGGCGCTTGGACCGTCCGTCAACTTTATAAATAACCTTTCGATAGCGCTTGTTATAATGGTCGGCGGAATATTCTTTATGCTGTCGCTCACAGGCGTTGTGCAGCCGGCGTCGGTGATATTCCTTCAGCTGGGCGATCTTTCATCCTTCGTACAGTATTCGCGCAAATTTGCGGGACCGATAAACGAGTTTGCAAATATTCTTGCCGATCTTCAGTCGGCGCTTGCCGCTGCGGAGAGGATATTCAGGCTGATAGACGAGCTGCCGGAGAGCGCCGACGCTCCCGATGCCGAGGTGCTCTCGGATGTTGCGGGAGACGTGCAGCTTGAGCATGTGAGGTTCGGATATACACCGGAGAAGATAATAATCAAGGATCTCAGCCTTTCGGCGCCGCGCGGCTCCACGGTCGCGATAGTCGGTCCTACGGGTGCCGGAAAGACCACGG
>CATYWI010000125.1 GCA_958414155.1 uncultured Anaerotruncus sp.
TCCGATGTTCGCGCTGGTAACGTCCTGCCCGCCGATCTGAAAACCGTAGTTTTCAACGTTCGCGGCAAAGCCCGCAGTTGACATAATGCAGATCACCATACATACAGTGAACATGATACAAAGCAATCGTTTTTTCATACTTACTCCTCCGTTCGGATACGTGTGCTGCACGCATAAATTGGTTTCGTATCTATTATATCATATAGACCGATAATTGTCTATACCTTTTTGAAAAAATGTCCCCAGCGCAGGAGAAATGCCGCCGGGCAGGGAAAGCAGAGGTGGGAGGACTCCTTTATTTTGTCTCCCGGTGAGACTTCATAAGAAAATTTATGCAGAGAACCGATCAGAATTTCAAAAAAACTATTGCATTTATCCGCCGCGCATGGTATAATTGAATCATAATCCAAACAGAAATCAGGATGGAGAAGAAAGGAAATGGCACGTAGATATGACAGCGCATACTCAAAAAGGAGAATAACTTCAGCCTGTGTGCGCTTATTTATCGAAAAAGGCTACCACGGCACAAAAATGACCGACATACTGTCGGCGGCGGATGTTTCATCCGGCACATTCCAGAATATTTTTCACACAAAGGACGGTGTGCTTGAGGAGCTTGTGCACTTCATGTTTGCCGGACAGTTCGGCGCCGCAAAAAACATGATACACATAAGCAATGAGGTGGGCATCGATCTGCAAAACGACCCCGTACTGCTATACGCGGTCGAGACCTCAATTCAGCTAACGCTTGCCGAGCTTAACGAAAATCTGCGCGAGGTCTATGTTGAGGCGTACACGCAGGCAAAGATAGCGGAGATGATCTACCGCAAGACTGCGGGCGAGCTTTACAAAATATTCAGCCCCTATCTCCCCGGACTCACCGAAAGCGACTTTTACGAGCTTGAAATAGGCACGGCGGGCATTATGCGCGGATATATGTCGCGCCCCTGCGACATGTACTTCCCGCTCAAGAAAAAGCTGTGGTGCTTCCTCAGCCTTGCGCTTTCGGCGTACAAGGTCCCGGAGGAAAAGCAGGCTCAGATCCAAAAATACATCGCCTCTGCCGACATGACCGCGATCGCCAACACCGTGATGCAGGAGCTGTTCCGCGCGCTTGCCATGCGGTTTGAATTCACTCTCTCGGACTAGGCACTCAAAAAAAACAACATCCCCGCTGTTAAATCCCATATAATGTACCGAAGCAAAAACGAGATATAAAACGGAGAAAACAAAATGAAAAAATTTATTTCCTGCATTCTTTTTATGCTTTGTATCACAGGCATCGTTGCCCTGAATGCCGCCGCGGCAGGCGTGAACGCGACCGTAAACGGCATTCCCGTTCCCGATGGCGGAGGCAGTGTGACCGGCGCCGGGATCACCGGCAGCGTCAGCTTTGACGCCGCAACAAAAACGTTGACGCTTGAGAACGCCGCCATAACCGTTGCGGACGGTGAAACAGCGATAAACATAACGAGCGGCGTGGATACAATCCTTCTCAAGGGATCGAATGAGATAAAATGGGCTGATGAGAGCGCCCAAAGCGGCAATTTATATGCCATCACAGCTTCCGCTCTTGTCATAAAGGGTCAAAGCCGCGCCGACAGCCTTAAGATCACTCTTCCCGGCACAACGGCGACCAAGGCATACGCGATCAACCTGAGCGCAGCCGGTGCGATAAAGGACTGCTCGATGGAGATCACCGTTCCGGGCGTCACCGGTAGCGGCGGCGACTGCGTTGCCGTCCGCGTAGCCGGCGGCGATCTTACGGTAAATAATGCGTCACTTGATCTTACTGTCGGCAAGGACGCACAGGGCAACGTGCAGCCTACGCCGCAAGGAGCGTGTATTTATACCTCTCACGGTCTCACCGTTGAAGGCTCGAATATCGATGCGGGGCTCTACTCAACGGTCGGCGGAGATTATTTTGCCGCTATCCAGGGTGCGACCGGCATCAGCTTCACAAACAGTGTAATCCATGCCGAGGCGTATGCCGGCTCCACCGCAAAAGCACTGAAAATAGATTTCGCTACTGCCCTTAACATAAAGAACTGCGTACTGGTCGCTAAGGGCGATATGTGGTCATTGTGCGTAGGCGGCATTATGGGCGCGGATATCACCGCCGAAAACAGCACCGTTGAGTTTGACGGCAAGGTGTTGAACGGTAAGATAAAATCCATCTACGGTCATTCGGCGGTAATATGCACCGGCAAAGACGGAAACGTTACCACATACAAGCCGGGGGACCCTATCGACTATATCGGCAGCTATAAGAAGATACTCATCAGCAAAGCCCACAGCCACTGCGTCTGCGGCGGCAATACCGACGCCCCCGGTCACACATCTCACAGTGATGAGACATGGATTATGTGGACGTCAAGAGATTCTCTCCCGACCGAGCCGGGCAACTACTGTCTCGCGGGGGACGTGACGATCGACGGCGAGTTGAAAATCAACAATGACGTAAAGCTCTGTCTGAACGGAAAGACGATCCGGGCGGGCAACAGTATTTCCAACAACCGGTATATGCTTACCGTGGACGGAAGCCATGAGCTGACAATCACCGACTGCGCGGGAAGCGGCACCATTGAGGGTGCTGACACAAGAGGCATCAGCGTCACACAGGACGCAACCCTCACCATGTACGCGGGAACCATCCGGGACTTCCTGCGCGGCGTCGGGGTCAGCGGGACATTCAATATGACCGGCAACGCGCATATCACCGCCTGCCGGGAATCCGGAATTTCTCTGCACGGCGCGTATGGAAGAGGCACGAGAGCCTATCTTTCCGGAAACGCCGCAGTGACAGACTGTATTTCCTCCGCAAGCGGTTACGGCGCGGGAATCCACATCAAATCGGGTTCGGCGCTCTACCTTTCCGGCAACATCCGGTTCTCCGGCAACCGCTATCAGAACCCGAATACCGGGGAAACATGGGGAGATGACATTCTGATCGATTACGGTGCCATCTGGTCTTTTGTAAGCAACCCGAGGAGATATGAGTACCCGCCCGTCCGGATAAACGGGACCATCGGCGAGGATGTGAGGATCGCGTTCAATGTGGGCTGGAGTTTAGAGGATGCCCTGCAGTGCAGGATCAAAACCAATCCCGTCCGGCTCATCGGCGGCGAAAACTACACGCTGACAGCCGACGACGTTGTGCATTTCACCACCACACGTAACGCTTCCGAGGGTTATATCTTTGCCTATGACGAGGAAACTTCCGGGATCGTTATGCGGCTTGACCACTACCACTGCATCTGCGGCGGGAATACCTCCATCGGCGACCACACATCGCACACCGACATGGGCTGGGCGATGTGGACCGGGACCGACGACCTTCCCTGCAATTACAACAACGTTATTTACTCCTCGATCAAAGACGGCTACTGGTACCTGACGGACGACGTAACGCTCGACAAGGAGTACATCGGCTATTTCTCTGACTGTGTGCGCCTCTGCCTGCACGGAAAAACGATCACGCTTACGGAAAATGCCTGCATGAAGATCACCAAGGGCGAGCTGATCATTACCGACTGCACGGGGCAGGGCAAGATTGTCTTCCCGAAGGACGGCATCGCGCTTGAAAGCAACAGCTATCAGTACGGCAAGCTCACGCTCTTCGGAGGCACGATCCGGGGGAGCGCCAACGGAGATTCCGACCGGACCGGCATCCGGGTCACGAGCGCCGCAGAATTTCTCATGTACGGCGGCGTAATTGAAAAATTCGGACACGGCGTCCGTGCGACGGGAACCTTCATTATGTACAAAGGAACCATCCGCGACTGCCACGTGATCGGAAACGGCGGTGGTGTTCTGGTCGATACCGGCGGCGTCTTCATCATGAAGGACGGCAGCATTGAAAACTGCTCCGCATGGAACGGCGGCGGTATCTGCGCGGACGGCGGCACGCTGACCCTGGCGGGCGGTACGATTTCGTATTGCTCGGCAATCACAGCGGGCGGCGGCATTGCGACGTTCGACTTTGCCGCCTTTGAACTGGACGGGATCGTGATCCGCGATTGTGAAGCATGGCAGGGCGGCGGGGTCCGTTTGCTGTCCTCCTCGGCACAAGCCGTGATGACCGGCGGAAGGATCACCGGATGCCGGAGCACCGACCCGAGAAGCCATGCTCTCTACCTCGGCGACAACGTAGACTTCCGGGCGCTTGGCGGCAGGATCGAAGGTACCGTCTGCACGGCGGACGGCACAAAAATCACCGGCTCCGCTACCGGAACTATCTTTAACGATGCGGTCTACCATTCGTTCAACGCGGGGACCTTCAGCGGTCTTAGGTTTGAGGGGAACGGCAGGATCGTTTACGAATACCGCGTATACTATTACTCGGCAAGCGGCATTCTCCTTTACATCAACAATGAAAACGCAGGTGACGTATACGGCGACGGCACGGTATCCTATGACGACGCTGCCAAGACACTGACGCTGAACAGCGCGATGCTGACCGGGCAGCAGACGCTCGGTACGACGGACCTCTCCGGCACCCTGACCGTGGTACTCATCGGAAACAACTCCTTCGGAAACGACAAAAACTTGATCAGTCACACAGGCGGCGACCTTCTCATCAAAGGGACCGGAGTTCTGCACGCCGGTTGGATCGAAAACAAAAACGATATTATCATTGAGAGCGGCAACCTTGTGCTTGACAGCCGGGGAACAGCTTCCGGGGCTTTGGGAACTTCCGATAACAGACTGGTCGTAAATGGCGGCACGCTCACGCTGATCGGCGATCCCTCCGCGCTGTATCAAAATGGCACACATACCGTCATTGCTGACCTGATTCCCGGTATACAGATGCTCGCGGGCAGTGCCGCGGACGGCTCCGATGCTACGGAAATCAGCGATGAAACCTATAAAGACAAGGCATATCTCCGCTTTGAAGCGCGGACCTATCGCGTCACCTTTGCCCCCGGCAACGATGGAACGGGCAGTTCCTCAACGATCACCAAGGACTACGGCACCGATATCACACTTCACGGCGCGCTCTTTACCCGCACCGGCTACACGCAGACCGGATGGGCAACGACCGACGGCGGCGCCAAGGTCTATGAACTCGGCGGAACCTACACTGAAAACGCGGCAATCACGCTCTATCCCGTGTGGACGGTGAACAAGTACACCATCACCTTTGACACGGACGGCGGAAGCGATGTGGCTTCCATA
>CATYWI010000126.1 GCA_958414155.1 uncultured Anaerotruncus sp.
GAAAAATATACGACATAATGCACCGCAAAGCAATGTCTTTGGACATCTATGCATATGTCCCCGTGTGCGACGCGCTATGGCGCATCACACACGGGGACATATTATATTTTGTATTGTATTATTCCCACTCGATGGTTGCCGGGGGTTTTGCGGTGATATCATAAACCACGCGATTGACTCCGCGGACCTCGTTGGTTATTCTCGACGAAATGCGAGTGAGCAACGGGTACGGCAGTCTTGCGTACTCGCAGGTCATGAAGTCGCCGGTACGGACCGCACGCACGGCAATAACATTTTCGTATGTGCGGAAATCGCCCATAACTCCCACGCTGCGTGTATCGGTCATGACCGCAAAGTACTGATCGGCACGCACGCGGCAGCGCCCTATTTCCTCGCGCACTATCGCATCGGCTTCACGCAGGATGTTGAGCTTCTCCTCAGTCACCTCGCCGACGATACGTATCGCAAGACCGGGACCCGGGAAAGGCTGACGCCACACAAGCTTTTTGGGCAGTCCGAGCAGTATACCGAGACGGCGCACCTCATCCTTGAACAGGAGATTGAGCGGCTCGATAACACCCTCAAAGCCAAGATCGGCAGGAAGTCCGCCGACATTGTGGTGGCTCTTGATGACAGCTGACTTGTTCTTGCTTCCCGACTCAACAACATCGGGATATATCGTTCCCTGCGCCAGAAATTCGGGAGAGCCGTGCTTTTTCGCCTCGTCCTCAAAGGTGCGGGCAAACTCGGCGCCGATTATCTTGCGCTTCTGCTCCGGATCGGTAACGCCCGCGAGCTTGGATATGAATCTGTCCTTTGCATCAACGTAAACAAAGTCAAGATCGCGTCCCGCAAACACCTCACGTATCTGCTGGGTCTCGCCCTTGCGCATGAATCCGTGGTCAACATAAATGCAAACAAGCTGACCGGGTATCGCGCGCGAAAGCAGCGCCGCGCAGACAGACGAGTCAACACCTCCGGAAAGTCCGAGCAGCACTCTCTTGTTGCCCACTCTTTCCTTTACTTCCTTGACCTTGCGGCTGAGGTAGTCCTCCATAGAATAATCTCCGGCAGCACCGCATACGCGATAAAGGAAGTTGTTTATCATCTTGCTGCCGTTACGGGTATTTTCGACCTCCGGATGAAACTGTACGCCGAATATCTTTTCGCCGAAGTTCTCAAAAGCCGCAACAGGGCAAAACGCCGTAGAGGCGATAGGGCGGAAACCCGAGGGCAGCTTGGAAACCATATCGGTATGGCTCATAAGGACGGGCTGCTCGGGAGACAGCTGTCTGAAAAGATCGGATGATGTGTCCACCTTTGCATCAAGCGTACCGTATTCGCTGGCATGGCATGTGACAACAGTTCCGCCGAAGAGGTGGCAGATAAGCTGCATACCGTAGCATATTCCGAGCACCGGAACACCGAGTTTGAAAATGTCCATAGAGCATTTGGGGGAATCCTCAGCGTACACGCTGTTGGGTCCGCCGGTGAAAATGATCCCAATAGGTTTGAGAGCTGCGACCTCCTCGACATCGGTGTCGTAAGGGAGTATGACCGAATACACGCCGCATTCACGGATGCGTCTGGCTATCAACTCCTTGTACTGCCCGCCAAAGTCGAGGATCACAATGGTTTGATTGTTCATATATATTGTCCTTTCGTCACGGCTTGTGTCAGCCGAGGTAAGTTTTCAGAATATTCTTTGCCGCCTCAAGGCGCGTGATGCGCAGGTCCATCGCCTGCTTTGCGATATACCTGTGCGCCTGCTCCTCGTTCATTTTAAGATAATCGATAAGCAGCCACTTGGCACGGTCGATTATTTTAAGCTCGTCAAGCTTTTCTTCAATGCGCCCGCGTTCATCAACGGAGCCGGAAAGACGCCGGCATGCCGCCAGCATGAACCACAGCACCGACCACATTTCGGACTCTCCCACTGGCCGCGGCAGTACAAAAATGCCGTCGCGCGCCGCCTCGCGCGCGCCGCCGGAATAGAGAGCCGCCGAAACGATGAGCAGAACCGCCGCGCCCCGCGCCGTAAGTTCGCGCGCAAGAGCCACGCCGTCTCCGTCGCAAAGCGGAGAATTTATCACCGCAATGCAGGGCGTCCCTGCCTCCGGCGCAAGTTCGGAGGAGCCGTACAGCCGCCGCGCCTCGGCGCAGCTGACGGCAGGGACTATCGGGAAAAGCATGTCCATGTTTTCGGACAAATAGCTCATTATCGCATCCGCCGAATGACAGCGGCGTGACGCAACAAGAACGGGTATCCGTGCGGCGGAAGCGTCATCGTGAATACTCATGTGCGCCTCCGTTCGTAAGAATAATTTCAACTATGATTATACTGCATTATTATTTTCCTGTCAACAGCAAATGCTTTAATGAAAAATTAACATCCGGTGAAGGTTTACACCTCCGCTCACCCATGCGCTGAACGGCTCCGGGCGGCACTTTTTGAACGTAAAACACGCATTTTTTGTATACAATGTACAAAATCGCAACGTATTTTATGTCTCAAATACTCGAAAATTGTTTTGAGGTGTTGACGGATTTTTTTCATATGATTAAATAATATCACAAGGGAGAAAAGGATCATACCACCGTATCAAACAGTGCCGCAATAGTGCGGCATCCGATAAAAATATGAAAAAAGGAGAGAGCCATGAGACACCGCAATGAACACTGCTCCATAATACCGGGGAGCGCACCGAAGCTCATCTTCCTTTCTTCGTGAACGCATCTGCCCAAACATCAAAGTAAAAAAAGAAAGGTAACATGAAAAAACTATTGTCAATACTTCCGTCACCCGCGCGTCGCTTCCGGGAGGATAACGCAGTGAAAATAATTTGATTTTTCTCAAAAAAGCACTTGACAAACACCGAAGTTTGTAGTATAATACGACCATTCAAGGCAAAGGTGCCGTTCAACGGTGTCTTTGCCCCTTTTTATTTTTTGATAAACTTTTTGTTCCATACAGGAGGCAGAACATGACAAGCATACCCGAATATTTCGGCGACATGGTATTTGACGATGCCGCAATGAAAACAAGGCTCCCCAAGGATGCCTACGAAGCAATGAAGCGCACCATTGAGGACGGACGCTCGCTCAACCTCGGCATAGCCAACGCGGTCGCATCGGCTATGAAGGACTGGGCGATATCCAAGGGCGCCACACATTTCACTCACTGGTTCCAGCCCATGACAGGCATAACAGCCGAGAAGCACGACTCTTTTATCACACCCACGGCAAACGGGAAGGTCATCATGGAATTTTCCGGCAAAGAGCTTATCAAGGGTGAACCTGACGCCTCCTCCTTCCCCTCCGGCGGTCTGCGCGCTACATTTGAGGCACGCGGCTACACCGCATGGGACCCCACCTCTTACGCATTCGTAAAGGGCAAGACCCTTTACATCCCCACCGCCTTCTGCTCTTACGGCGGAGAAGCGCTTGACAAAAAAACGCCTCTGCTCCGCTCGATGGAAGCACTGAACCGCCAGGCTATGCGCGTTTTGCATCTTTTCGGCAACTCGGATGTGACATCGGTAAAAACCACGGTAGGTCCAGAGCAGGAATACTTCCTTATTGACAAGGACATGTTCGATCGCCGCCGCGACCTTATTTTCACCGGCAGAACTCTTTTCGGCGCCAAGCCGCCCAAGGGGCAGGAGCTTGACGACCACTATTTCGGTTCCATAAAGCCGCGCGTGAGCGAGTTTATGGAGGATCTCAACCAGGAGCTGTGGCACCTTGGCGTGCTGGCAAAAACCGAGCACAACGAAGTTGCGCCCGCACAGCATGAACTCGCCCCCATATTCACCACCACAAATATTGCGACCGACCACAACCAGCTCACGATGGAGCTTATGCAGAGCATAGCCAAAAAGCACGGGCTTGTCTGCCTGCTTCATGAAAAGCCCTTTGCCGGCGTAAACGGCTCGGGCAAGCACAACAACTGGTCGATACAGACCAACACCGGAGTGAATCTGCTCGCCCCCGGCGACACTCCGCACGAAAACGCTCAGTTCCTGCTCTTCCTCTGCGCTGTCATACAGGCTGTTGACGATTACCAGGATCTGCTCCGCCTTTCTGTCGCGTCCGCAGGAAACGATCACCGTCTCGGCGCCAACGAGGCGCCGCCCGCTGTGGTTTCGATGTTCCTTGGCGACGAGCTGAACGCCATACTTGACTCGATAGAAAATGACACCTGCTACAACGGCACGGAATCTGCGCCGCTCAAACTGGGCGTTCATGTTCTGCCCAAGCTCCCGCGCGACACAACCGACCGCAACCGCACCTCCCCCTTCGCTTTCACCGGCAACAAATTCGAATTCCGCATGCTCGGCTCCTCGGCGTCGATAGCCACCGCCAACATTATGCTAAACACCACGGTCGCCGAATCGCTCCGCATTTATGCCGACGAGCTTGAGGGCGCTGCCGACTTTCCCGCGGCACTGCACGATCTTATCCGCCGCGTTATCCGCGAGCACAAGAGAATAATCTTCAACGGCAACGGATACGACGATGCATGGATCGCCGAGGCAGAGCGCCGCGGTCTGCTCAACCTGCGCACCACACCCGATTGCCTGCCCTATCTCATTGCGTCCAAGAACCTTGAGCTGTTTGCGCGCCACAGGATATACACAGCCGAGGAAGCGCGCTCGCGCTATGAGATCCTGCTTGACAACTACTGCAAGATGCTCAACATTGAAGCGATGACCATGATCGACATGGTGCGCCGCGAGATCCTGCCCGCCGTAAGCCTGTACTCCGGCAAGGTGGCGGATGCCGCGCTGAAAAAGAAGTCGCTCGGTATTGACGCTTCCACCGGATATGAGGAGAAGCTCGTCGGCAAGCTCTCCTCTCTCACATCGGCGATAGACTCACGTTGCGACGCGCTTGAGACAGCGCTTTATGAGATCAAAGCCTCCGACGACCTCTACCGCCTTGCCTGCGGCTATCGCGACCGCGTATTCATTGCAATGCAGGAACTGCGCGCTGCCGTTGATGAAGCCGAAAGCGTGACCGACGCACGCGCATGGCCCTTCCCCACCTACGGCGATCTGCTGTTCGGCGTAAGATAATCCCGCACGTCAATAGGGTGTTAAAAAGCTCCGCCTGAGCTTTTTAACACCCTATATTCTTCTGCCTTGACAAACCGGATAAATAATGATATA
>CATYWI010000127.1 GCA_958414155.1 uncultured Anaerotruncus sp.
TATCAGCATGAACCGTGCAAAATTCAGCACAGCCAGCGTCACGCCGCACAAAAGCGCCACGCGCGACTCCTTCCACATGACCCGGAATATATCCCGGAACTCTATCTCCTCAAGCGATATCCCGCGTATGACCGTTACCGATGCCTGACTGCCGCAGTTCCCGCCCGTGTCCATAAGCATGGGGATCGCCGCGACAAGCACAAGATATGCCGACAGCGCATCCTGAAAATGCGTGATTATTGCGCCGGTGAACGCCGCCGAAGCCATAAGTATCAGCAGCCACGGGATGCGGCTTTTGTAGATATCCCACACCGAAAGACGCATATACGGCTTGTCCTGCGGGGTGACGGCGCCGATTTTGTCGATATCCTCGGTCGCCTCATCGCGGATGACATTCATCACATCGTCAACGGTAACGATACCGACGAGCCTTTTCTCGCTGTCCACGACCGGAAGAACTATACTGCCGTATTTGGTGAACACATTGGCGACCTTCTCCTTGTCGTCAAGCGTGCTGACCGATATGATGTTCTCATCCATGACGGAACCGACCGGCGCCGACGGCTCGGCAAGTATCAGCGCGCGTATCGTCACCGCGCCGATCAGCCTTCTGCCCTCTCCGGTAACATAGCAGACGTTTATCGTCTCCCTGTCCACACCGATGCGGCGGATGCGTTCTATCGCCTCGCCCACCGTCATTCCGGCATGGAGGTCAACGTATTCCGTCGTCATTATGCTCCCCGCCGAAGCATCCGGGTACATGAGCAGCTCGTTTATCAGCCGCCGCGATTCCGGACTTGACTGTTCAAGTATCCGCCCCACGAGAACGGCGGGCATTTCCTCGATCATATCCACGGTGTCGTCGATATACAGCTCCTCAAGTATGTCGCGCAGCTCGCTGTCCGAAAAGCTGCGTATCAGCTCCTCGCGGCTCTCCGCGTCCATTTCGGCAAAGGTCTCCGCCGCCTCGTCCTTCGGCAGCAGTCTGAAAACAAGCGAAAGATCCTGCGGCGTCAGCTCCGCCGCCGCCATCGCGACGTCAACGGGCTGCATGGTACGCAACACATCCCGCAGGCTCTGAAACTTTTTTTCTTCGATTAGGGCAATGATCGTCCCTGTGATGACGGCAATATCCTTCATTCGTCACCTCCGTATAAAAAACTATACTAAGAAGAGTTATTTTAACTCTTCTTAGTTTTTGCCGTATCAGCGCCGGCTATTTCACCGTTTGGGCAAACGGCAGTATTTTTTCAAAAAATTCAAGGACATTATCGGGTATATCCGAAATATAGGAGTGCCCGTTTATCAGCGACACGCGCAGCGCGGCCGCAAACGAGAAAATGAAGCCTGCACACACGGCGGCATACACCGCCCAACGCACCCATGCGGGAGCCTTTTCGGATTCCATAGCATTGCCGAGCAGAATAAGCAGCACTGCGGCGGCAAGAAATGACGCTGTAAGCGTAAGATCGGCAGTATAGCGGTAAATAACGCCGCCCTTGCAGAAATCCAGCCACGCCACGACAATGATACCCAAAAGCGCCGAGCCTGTCATGACCCGTGTACGTGCGCTCTCGCGCTGCGAGCAGATGACGAACGGCGCGGCAATGCAGCCGAGCGTCAGCGGGAAGCAGAAAAGCCCGAGATTGGCATCACGGTACACATAATGCGAGGGCGCAGCTCCGAGACGCGTAAACGTGATGTACGGATAGCTCTCGCACGCCTCGGCAGGCGCAAGAAAATAGTTGTAGAGCGCAAACGGCAGATCGGAGAGCCGCAGGCGGTAGGTCGATACATCGGCTATCGTGAGTTGATAGTTCGTGCCGAAATCAAGCGGTCCCGAAAAGCGCGCGGCGTTGAACCAAAGCGAAAAGCACAGCGCGGCGGCTACCGGCACGCCGAGCGAAGCAAGCTCGGCAATGATCCTGCCTGCGGGACGCCATTTTCCGTCCTGCCGCAATATCATGAACCACAGCCCCGGAACGACAAGAAACGCCGCAAGAAACGCGATGTTCAGTCTTGACAGGAACAAAAGCGCGTAAGCTACGCCCGCAATGGCGTAAAGCGCGCATTTTGACGCCGTTTTTTCAGCCGTAAACGCCGAAAGCGCAAAAAACATGAACGCAGAGAGGAACGCCATTCCCGCAATAACGGCGATATAGTAAAAATGGTTCACTCCTCGCGCAACGAGCAACACGCCGGAACTTAAAAACACCGCAGGCGCGGCAAGCATCAGCGGCACGAGCGGGATGCGTTTGCCGCTGACCTCCGCCCACTTGAAAAGTGCGAGCGGCAAAAAAAGCGCGGTGATGAAAATAAACACCGCCATGACGGTCGAATCGCCCGGCAACGCGCCCTTTATGAGCCAATACGGATAATAGACCGTTACGATGGGGGCAATGCCGAAGTAGGAATAGTACTTTCCGTCATACATAGCGCGATCCCAAAGATAGTAGCCCCCGGCAAGGCGGCGCGCCTGATAATCGTATGGATTTTCAAGTTCAAGAATGCGGCTGTCCACCTCAAAATCAATATTGAGCTGTCCCTTTTCCCACGCATCAAACTGCTGAATGTACGGATTGTAATTGGCGACACTGCCCTCAAGCGGATATGCTACGTCATCCCGGCAAAATATTTGAGGAACACCGGCGCCGTAAAAAGCATGGCTACCATCGGCAGCAGCGCCAGCAGTCTGTGCGGCAGCTTTTTTGCATCGTACACAGCGCGGAGGACGCCCCATTTCCATTCCGCCGCGGCAAGCGCCGCGGCGGATATCAGGATCACTGTTAAAATCACCATCGCCTTATGAGTTCTTGGTCTCGTGATATTCCTTTTCGGTATTCACGTTCCAGACGGCGGATTTATCTGTACTGCCGGCAGCTATCGCGCGCACAGCCTCCATTGCGGTGAGCATGGAGTGGTCCATATTGTTGTAGCGGTGCTGACCGTTGCGTCCGAGGCACCAGAGGTTATCGATGCCGGAGAGATAATCCTTTACCGTGTCGAACTCGGCGTAGGTGTCAAAATATGCGGGATACGCCTTTTTGACGCGTATGCGCTTTGAATCCTTTACGCTTGCGCGGTCAATAACGTCGATCTTTACAAGCTCATCGATGGCAAAGCTGATAAAGTCCTCATCCGACATGTTCCACATATCGTCGCCCTCGTTGCAGAAATACTCAAGACCTATCCACATAGTGTGCTCGGGGTCGGCGACCATGTAGGGCGACCAGTTATTGAAGAGCTGAAGTCTGCCGAGCTTGACATCGCGCTCCTGGATATAGATCCAGCAGTCCGGAACGTCGCCGGTGAGCGTTTTGTGCTTGGTCTTGTTTACCATTTTGAGCTTATCGACGAGAAGTCCGACTGTGATGAAATCACGGTAGGGCAGTCCGCCGGCGATGCGGCGTACCTCGGCCGGAGCCGCCTCGCCCATTCCCTCAACAAGGTCCTTCACCGGCATGGTGGACATGAAATGATCGCCGCGGAATTCCCTGCCGTCGTCTGTCGTGACGCTTACGACTTTATTTCCGTCAAGGTTGATGTTTTTGACCGTCGTATTCATTATGATCTCGCCGCCGCGCTTTTTCACCTCGTCGGCAAGCGTCTCCCACAGCTGACCCGGACCGAATTTGGGATAGTAATACTGCTCGATGAGCGAAGTCTCCACCTTGTCCTTCGGGCGGAAGGGCTTTGAGAGCACGTTCCAGACCGCCTTCATGAGCGACAGTCCCTTGACGCGCTGTGCGCCCCAGTCGGCGGAAATCTGAGAGGGATGACGTCCCCAGAGCTTTGTGGTATAATCCTCAAAGAACATTTCGTAAAGCGGTCTGCCGAAGCGGTTTATATAGAAATTTTCAAGCGAATCCTCGGGCTTTTTGTGTATCGCCGAACCGATATAACCGAAGCCGGATCGCATGGTGTTCTTGAAGCCCATGTTTTTGAAGGTCTCGGGCTTGAGCGTGATAGGATAATCAAAGAATTTGCGAAGGAAGAAAATGCGCGAGATGCGGTTGCGCAGAAGCATCACGCGGTCCTCTGTCTCGGGGTCAGGACCGTTTTCGGCAAGCGGTTTTTCAACGCCGAGCTTTTTATCGTCAAACGAGGGCTTGCCCTGAAGCGGCATAAGCTCCTGCCAGAGCGCGTTGACCTCCTCGTTTTTGGAGAAAAAGCGGTGTCCGCCGATATCCATACGGTTGCCGTCCACAACAGCGGTGCGTGAGATGCCGCCGATATAGGGAGATTCCTCAAGCACTATCGGCTTTATGTCGGTCTCGGTAAGCAGCCGGTACGCCGCGGTAAGTCCCGCAGGACCCGCGCCTATGATAATTGCCGTTTTGCGGTTTTCATTCTTGTTTTCCATATTGATGATCCTTTCTGTTTACGGTGTATCGGTTTGGTCAGTCTCCGAAATTTTCAAGTCCCGCGCGTGCGAGCTTATCGGGAAGTATCCATTTTTCGTCCTCGATCTGCATCTCGCCGTTGTCGTCCGGATAGGAGACGGCAAAGCAATATATCTCGGTCTCGGAATAGTAGGTCAGAGTTTCCTCGCGCACGACCTCAAAGCGTCCTTTTTTTTCGGCGTTGGGGGCGTAGTAGGTGATCTTTATCTCATCGGTATAGCGCGACGGTGCGTTGGGGACCGTGGGAAGTTCGGTGTGCTTGCGCGTTGTGACATACGCCTCGCCAGCCTCCGGGTCAAAGCGCACCCCGCGAAGAGCGGAAAGCACGCTGTCGCGGTAAAATCCGCCATTGCCGTCGGCGCGGAAGTAATCGCAGATATTGCCCTCGGTAGAACGCGAGGTGGTGACGATAAGATCCGTCGTGCCGTCAAAATCCACGTCCCCAACGGCAAAGCCGTAGTTTTCACCGTCGCCCTCCGCATACGGCTCGGTCGTTTTGTTTTTGCAGGTGAATCTTTGCTCCTCACTGCCGTCGGTGGCGCGGATGATGACCGTGCGCACTCCGGTTATACCGCCGTATGCCTCGGCGCGTCTGCCGTTACCGAGCGGAGCGACCGCCATAAGCTCGCCTCCCACGCCGCTGCATGCGGTAAGAAGAAGCGATATGAGCAAGGCACTGACCGCCAGAACTGTTTTTTTCATTTTTTGCTACCGCCTTTACTCTTTTTTGCCCCTCC
>CATYWI010000128.1 GCA_958414155.1 uncultured Anaerotruncus sp.
CGGCGGTATATCCCGCCGAAAGGCATGGAAGTAATGTATCAAAAAAACAATAACGGAAACAGCGGCAATCAGAATAATAACAAAAACGGCGGCAGATACGGCGGGCGCCGTCCGCTGCCCCCGCGTCCTTCGGATGACGAGGCGGTGCCGGGAATAGTCTTCGGCAGGAACGAGGTGCGCGAGCTTTTGCGCTCGGGGCGCTCCGTTGATAAGCTGTTCGTCAGACGCGGCGAGCTTCAGGGCTCGGTCAATCTTATAGTAGGTGAAGCGTCGGAACGCGGTATACCGATAATAGAGGTAGAAAAGGAAAAACTCGACCGTCTCTGCGGAGGCGGAGTTCATCAGGGTGTTGCCGCAATGGCGGCGGAAAAGGAATATTGCACGGTTGAGGATATTCTTAATATCGCCCGCGAGCGCGGAGAAGCGCCGTTTATCGTGATCTGCGACGGCATTGAGGACCCGTACAATCTCGGCGCTCTCATACGCTGTGCTGAGTGCGCCGGAGTTCACGGCGTGGTGATTCCCAAGCGCCGCTCGGTCGGGCTTACGCCTACCGCGGCAAAGGCATCGGCAGGCGCGATTGAGCATATGGCGATAGCCAAGGTCACAAATATCGCGTCGGCGATAGACGACCTCAAGGAAGCCGGAGTATGGACATATGCGGCGGAGGCGGGCGGCGATGATATCTACACGACAGATATCGACCGTCCGGCGGCGTTCGTCCTCGGCAGCGAGGGCAACGGTGTCTCCCGCCTTGTAAAGGAAAAATGCGATTTTGTCATTTCGATACCTATGTATGGCAAGGTCAACTCAATGAATGTTTCCACCGCGGCAGCGGTGATTCTTACCGAAGCGGCGCACCGAAGGCACGCCGGTAAATGAAAGGTACGGTGAAGCAGGATGTCAGAAGAAAAGAAAAAACGGTTGCCTCTGACTGAAAGCGGCGACGGCGCAAAGAGTGCCGCCAATCTGCCGCTTGAAAAAGAGGATATGATATTTGAAGATATCGCCGAGGAGAGCGACGCGGGGATATCCGACGACGATTATTCGGCGATACTTGCGTGTATACTTGCGCAGGACGCCGTAACGGTCCCGCCCGAGGAGCCTGCACAGGCGGAGGCTCTACCGGAGACGGCGGAGACTGCGGAGGAGAAAGCTCCCGCAGACGCCGACGGCGCTCCGAAGGCACAGCACGGCAGCGGTGAACTGCTTAAGAAGATACTGTCCTTCAAGGCGGCGCGCAGCGACTCCGCAGACGATAAGGCGGCGGAGAGTACTCCCGCAGAGGATGACGCTGATAGCGGCGAAAGCACCCATGCGGTCGATGTCGGAGCCAATACCGATGTTTTTGAGGATTACGAATATGTGAGCAACGGCGGCAGTGCCGATCCGGACAACAGCGTCGGAGCGGATGCCGATGATACGAGTGCCGGAGCCTCCGAGGAGCCGGAAGCGGAAAACGCCGGTGCGGATGCTGCGGCGGACGCCTCCGAAGCCTCCGAGGAAGATGACAGCGATCTTATGGTGGCACTCGGATACAGCGAGGGCAGTGAAGCGGCTGAACGTGCTTCGCGCCGCAACAAGGACGAGCTCAAGCGACGCATCGGCGATATAGGCTCCGATTACGAAGGCGCTTTCGGTTACCGCGGCGAGGAATACCGTTCGCACGAGCAGACCGATGCCGTTAAAAAGGCATATCGCAGCGACAGCCTTTCTATGATATTCCGCGCTGCCGGAACGGCAATATTTGCGCTCGTGATAGTCATTTACGAGCTGTTCGGCAAAAAATTCGGCGGAGCGATCAGCGCTGCCGATTATCCCGCAGTTCACATACTTGTCTCGCTTCAGCTCCTGTTGCTCGCGGCGGCGTTTTCATGGCGTCAGCTTGTGCGCGGAATAGTGGGAATATTCCGTTTTGAGCTTACACCGCATTCGGCAGCTGCAGCTGCGGTCGTATCGGTGCTCGTTTACGACGCGGCTCTTGCCATAGCCGCACCGGACAGCTTCACGCTTTACAATATCCCCGCGGCGTTCTGTCTTGTCATGTCGGTGGTTTACGATATACTTGACCTTGAACGTCAGGTGCGCACCTTCAACGCACTTTCCGGCTTTGAGACCTGCTGCACGCTTGAGAGAGCGGATCAGGTGGAGCTTGCCGCCGCGCTCGGCGGTTCATCCTCCGCAGGCAAGGAGGATGCGAGAATAACCACTGCAATGCGTCTGCACCGCGGCAGCTTTGCGGAGAACTATTTCAAGCGTACAAACAAAAAGAACCCCGCTCTCCGCGCACTCAACTATGTTATAGCCCCGGTCATGGCGCTTTCTCTTGTCGTGTTCCTTATCTCGCTTGCGGCGGGACGCGGCTTTGTCACCTCCGCAAATACGTTTACCGTAATGGTCCTCATCGCAATGCCCGTGTTTACCATGGCGGGGCTCATCTACCCCTTCTGCGATATGGCAAAGAATCTTCTGCGCCCGACCGAGGTCCTTCTCAACGAGTCGGAGGCTGAAGAGTATGCCGGCACCGACGCCGTGATCTTCGGCGAGGACGATGTGTTCGGTCCCCGTTCGCTCCTCATAAAGCGTATAGGTCTTTGCGGCGGAGCGATGGCGAGCGACGTTTTTGAGGTCCTTGAGGGCGCCGCGACCGTGTTCGATAAGGTAGGAGGCGTTCTGGCAGGCGCCTTCCGCCGTGCCGCAGACAGCAGCATAGGCGGCAACAGTACCGATGTCGGCGCGGCTGAGATCAAACGCGTAGGCGACGGCGGCATAGCAGCCGAGGTCGGCGGCAGAAAGTATTTTATCGGCAACGAGAGCTTTATGACGCTTTCCGGCATTGCCGCTCCCGTTGACCGCGATGACCGTGCATTCGCCGAGAACGGCGGTTCTGCGGTCATGTATATTGCCGTGGACGGTGAGGTCGCGCTCAAAATGTACATAAGCTATATAGCAGACGAGGAATTCCGCGAGCTTGTCACAACGCTTTCCGACCGCGGCATACGCCCGGTTATGATAAGCAACGATCCCAATATTGACGATGCTCTTATGGCACGTCTTCAGGGACAGCTCAAATGCCCGCTCAGAGTCATCCGCTCCAACTCGGAGACGGAGGGCGGCGAGAACGGCGAAAAAGAAGAAAAGACCGCAAAGGATTCGGTCGATGCGGGACTTATTGCCGACGGCTCCGACTGGACCGCGCTTGTCGGTGCGCTGCCCGCATGCGGCAAGCTCTGCCGTGTGTCCGAGCTGAATAACCGTATAAGTCTCGGCATTATAGTGATGAGCGTTCTTCTTGCCACATTCCTCGGTGCGCTCGGTATATTGGGCGGAATGCACTCGGCATATGTGCTACTTTATCAGATAATCTGCGTGCTCCCCGCCGTGATAACCTCCAAGCTCATGCTCAACTGACAAATAAAAAAATACGCGGGTTGGCGCTTATGCGTCAGCCCGCAAACAGTAAATCAAAAAAAGGACGGCATTCAATGATACCTGAAGCAATACTGCGATCGGTCTCCAAGCCCGGAAGATATACCGGAGGAGAGTACGGTCAGATAATAAAGGACAAGGAAAAGGTCAAGGCGCGCTTTGCGTTCTGCTTCCCCGATTCATACGAGATCGGTATGTCGAATCTCGGCATACGCATTCTTTACGGTGTGCTCAACCGCGAGGAGGACATTTGGTGCGAGCGCGTTTACGCTCCGTGGGTTGACATGGAGGAGAAAATGCGCGAATATAAGATACCGCTCTGGGCGCACGAGAGCGGCGACCCGATAGCGCAGTTCGATTTTGTCGGTTTCACGCTCCAGTATGAGATGAGCTATACAAATATACTCAATATGCTCGATCTTGCCGGGATTCCGCTGCGCTCCGCCGACCGCACCGATGATATGCCTCTCGTTATAGGCGGCGGTCCGTGTTCCTATAATGCCGAGCCTGTTGCGGATTTCTTTGACCTCTTCAATGTGGGCGAGGGCGAGGAAATGCTGCCCGAGATAGTCCGCCTTTATATCAGAATGAAGGATGACGGAAGCTATACGCGCCGGGCGTTCCTTCACGAGGCGGCAAGGAGCATCGAGGGCGTTTATGTGCCTTCGCTTTACGATGTCACATATAACGACGACGGAACGGTAAAGGCGTATACTCCGAAGTATCCGGATGTGCCTGCTACTGTGCGCAAGCGCATCGTCAAAGATCTTGACACGATGTATTTTCCCGGCAAACTGGTGATGCCGTATCTTGAAACCATCCAGGACCGCATCATGCTTGAGGTGTTCCGCGGCTGTATACGCGGATGCCGCTTCTGCCAGGCGGGCATTATCTACCGTCCGGTGCGTGAAAAATCCCCGGAGGTACTTTGCAACCAGGCAAAATGCCTCTACGAATACACGGGATACGAGGAAATATCGCTCAGTTCGCTTTCAATATCGGATTATACAAAGCTGCGTGAGCTGACCGACGGACTTATTTCGTGGACCGACGATAAAAAGGTCAGCCTGTCGCTCCCCTCGCTCCGCATAGACAGCTTTACGCGCGAGCTGATGGATAAGGTGGCGTCGGTGCGTGCATCGTCCATAACATTTGCGCCGGAGGCAGGCACCCAGCGCCTGCGCGATGTCATAAACAAGAACGTTACCGAGGAGAACCTTATGAACGCAGCGGGCATCGCGTTCTCGGCGGGAAAGGACCAGGTCAAGCTGTATTTTATGGACGGTCTGCCGACCGAGACCGAGGATGACCTTGCGGGTATTGCGGCGCTCGGCAAAGCTGTTATCGAAAAATATTATGCGACCCCCGAACGCAATAAGCGCCGCCAGCCGCAGGTGACCGTCAGCGTTTCCTGCTTTGTGCCGAAGCCGTTCACGCCCTTCCAGTGGGAGCCGCAGGACACGCGCGAAACGCTTGAGGAAAAGCGGCTTTTCATACGTTCGAAGATAACCGACCGCAAGATAAAGTTCTCCTGTCATGATTCCGGAACCTCACGCATCGAAGCCGTGCTGGCGCTCGGCGACCGCAGAGTCGGCGCAGCGCTTGAACTTGCCTGCCGCGAGGGCTTCCATTTCGATGCGTGGGACGAGTTCTTTGATTACGATAAATGGATAAGCGTTTTTGAACGTTCCGGCATCGATC
>CATYWI010000129.1 GCA_958414155.1 uncultured Anaerotruncus sp.
CGACTACACCTTCCGCGCAGGCGACGTGCTCATCGTGTCAGGCAAAAAGGACGGTCTGCGCCGCCTCTCGGAGCTTGCATCAAACTGATACTTAAATATTGAAATAAGGAGAAAATCATGAGGCTTTCAATGGAAACACTCAACCTCGGGCTTTCCTACGGAATACGTGAGGCGCTCAGAATGATGAAGGAGGCGGGCTTTGATGCCGCCGACCTCACGCTGGATAAGATCAATCCCGACGACGATCTGCTCCACCGTTCGGATATGCGCGAGTTCGCACAGTCGCTGAAGGAATATGCGACTGAGACAGGCATCGGCTTTGCGCAGGCGCACGCACCCTTCAAGGTAGTGTACGGCGATGCGTTCGATACCTCCTGCCCCGCATATGACGATATCGTCCGCGCGCTTGAGCTTTGCGGCATTCTCGGCATCCCGCAGGTGGTGGTCCACGCCATAAAGACCCCGCGCGAGGATATCACCGTCGATTACAAGGAATACAACCGCCGCTATTACCTGTCGCTCCTTCCCTACTGCGAGAAATTCGGCGTGAAGATCGCCGTTGAGAATCTCTTCTGGAAGGATAAGCTGCGCGATTGCTACTACGGCATATTCCCCACGCCGCGTGAGATGACCGAGTTCGTGGATTCTCTCGGCAGCCCGTACTTTGTGGTCTGCTGTGACCTCGGACATGCCGCAATAACCGGACTTGCGCCCGAAATTTACATAAGCGGAATGGAAAACCGCCTGCTCACCTCACTGCACGTTCAGGATACCGATTTCAAGGGCGACCGCCACGTTCTGCCCTACATGGGCAAGCAGGATTGGGACGCCGTCTGCCGCGCGCTTGCCGAAATAGATTACCGCGGCGATTTCTCGTTTGAGATCCTTCATTATATAGATAAATATCCGCCCGAACTGATACCCGCCGCGCTTGAATTTGCGGTAAAGGTAGGGCGCGCGCTCATTGCCCGCGTCGAGGGCTACCGCAAGGCGGTCGCACAGTGAGGCTTTCGGTAGAAACGCGCGAGCCGGCGCTGCGCTACGGCATGCGGCGCGCGCTTGAAATGATAGCGGAGGCGGGCTTTGACGCGGTCGATCTTTCATTTGGTAAGGTCAACCCGAACGACGACCCGCTGCACCGCCCGGACAGAGATGAATTTGCCCTGTCGCTTGCCGCACACGCGCGCGAACTGGGGATGGGATTCGTTCAGGCGCACGCACCCTTCCGCGTAAAGTACAGCGATAAATTTGACCGCACAACGCCCGCATATGACGATGTTGTGCGCACGCTTGAATTCGCCGCCGCCGCGGGGATCCCGCGCGTGGTCGTTCATGCGCTCAAAACGCCGCCGGACGAGCTCTCTCTTGACTACCGCGAGATTAGCCGCCGGTATTACCTGTCGCTCGCACCGTATTGCGAAAAACTCGGCGTTGTGATCGCCGTTGAAAATCTTTTCTACCGTGAGGAACGCACAGGTACGTATTACGGGCTTTTTCCCACGCCGCGCATGATGACGGAGTTCGTCCGGTCGCTGAACCGGTCCGCAGACCGGTCATGCTTCTCGGTCTGCTGCGACCTCGGGCATACTGCGGTCACCGGGCTGGCGCCGGAGCAGTATATACGCGGTATGAGCGCCGATCTGCTCGGCTCGCTGCACGTTCAGGATACCGATTTCCTCGGCGACCGTCACACGCTGCCTTACATGGGCAAGCAGGATTGGGACGCCATCTGTCGCGCGCTGGCGGATATCGGCTACCGTGGAGATTTTTCGTTTGAGCTGCCCAAGTATCTTGCGGCATATCCGGACGAACTGCTGCCTGCGGCGCTTGAATTTGCCGCCGCAACGGGGAGATATCTTATCGAAAAAATAAACCGGATGACACGGATGGAACAGACGAAGCTTTAAGACACACCAGCCGGAAAAAACGGAAGCCCCGCGACAGCCGCGCATTTGCGCAACTGTCACGGGGTGTTTTATTTTGTTCGGCATGATCATCGTTCGGGGGGATGACGCTGAAAGCTCATAGTATCGCATCACAGTGCTTCTTTTGTGTGGGGGGAGGTGTCTGCTGTCTTTCGGGCTTGCAGAACCATGATTGCAAACGTACTCATGTATTTCGGCTCGCAGGAAATACACAATTTTATGATATAATTTTGTTAAAACACCGAATCGACCGTAGTTTTCTGCAACTAATAAGGCGAATGCAGCCGGTAACGGCAGAAAGGAGAAACCTCTATGATCGGGTTTGGCAAGGATTTTGAGAAGCAGTGCGGCGAATATTTGGAATATCTCTATCATCTTGCGGAAAAGCGATATAACGATTGCCCGGACATTGATACCCTGGTACAGGATACGCTTACGGCTTTGATCGTAAAAATCAGCCTTGGTAAGAGCGTAGAATATCCAAAAGGCTTTTTGTCGGCAGTTCTCAAAAACAAATACAATGCGTGGCTTCGCGAAAAGTACAGGGCGGAATACGTAGAATACTCTGACGGTGCGAGCAGCGAGACATACAATGAGATCGGGGAAAAAGAAGAAGCCTTGCGCAGGACCGAAGAATACGAAGCGGTACGCCGCGAGATCGGACGCCTGATCTGTATTTATCGCGAGGTCATAGTGCGTCATTATGTTCACGGACAAACGATAGAACAGATCGCAAAAGAGCTTGGCATCCCGCGCGGAACGGTATTATCCCGCCTTTCCGCAGCCAGAGATCAGATCAAAGAGGGACTTGAAAATATGGAAAAGTATTCGCAGATCAGTTATGAACCAAAAACCGCATCCATTGGTATATGGGGAAACAAAGGGCTTAATGGCGAACCGTTCTCGCTTATGCGTTCGGATATTGAAGCCAACATCCTGAATCTGGCATATGAAAATCCCGTTTCTGTGCGCGGTATTGCCGATACAATGGGGATGCCCAGTGCATATATTGAACCGATCATTGACCTTTTGGTCAAAGGTGAGCTGATGGGCAGGACTGCGGGAGGGCTTGTCTATACCCGCTGTTTTGTACAAAAATATGAGAATGCCTTTGGCGATATTCCTGCCCAGGAAAAGCTTGCAGATCAATACGCATCTCGTGTGTGGGAGATCGTCTGGAAGCGCATTAAGCCGCTGACAAAGCGTAATGACTTTGCGGAAATGTCCGACAAGCAAAAAGCAACCATGCTTTTGTTTGTTATGGACCGGATGCTACATGACGTTTTGCGCAAGAGCCGTCCGGAGTCGGAGCATTCTCCCAAACAGCCCCCCGACCGTCCCGATGCAGGCAGATGGTTGGCAACAGTGACAGTATATGAGCACGGTCAAATGCGAGATAATCCATATGATGGCTCCGGTCCCGTATATGTCGGGTACGGCGCCGATAATGACGGCAAATTCGATTGCCAGATGTTCGATTGTCAATCACTTTTCGGGGATGCACATTGGGCTTACAGTCGGTTTAAATACAAATGTTCGCTGCAAAGCATTTTACGGTTCTATGCATCCTTGCTGCCCTGTGATGTCAAAACCGACAATGAGCTTTTATACGAGCTGATCCCCGAATTTGAAAAGCTATGTATATTAAAGCGCGGCGCGGACGGCGAGATCAGATTGGATATTCCTGCATTGCCGTTCACTGAAGCGACCGAATATTGGAATCCCGCCTGTAAAGAGATCGGAAAGGAGCTTTTCGATTTGTTGTCCGATGATCTGCGCAAGCTTTGGGCAAAGACTAAGAACTCTGTCCCCAAGCACGTGGATGAAGCAAAATATTTCGTTCACGCCGGCGCGATGGGGGGGTATGTGAAGGCACAGCTTCTTGCGATCGTTCATAAAGAGCTGTTGCCTTATCCGGTGATCGTCGGCAAAACACCGCTGATCTACATTGCTTACCGGAAGAGGGAAATGTGAATGAAATTTTGGTGTTCAGCGATTATCAATGTTGCACCGATATTTCTGATTTTCTGAAATCGGATTGCCCGGCGGCTGATCTCGCCCCACAATTCGTGCGGCATCTTCCTTATCGCCCCTGTAACCGCACCATTATAACCATCCGCGCCTTGCCGCCGCTTCACTTGCTTCCCGCCGGTGCATAGAAAAACCACAGGCTACACCTGTGGTTTTTCTATGCGGTATAACTGCAAAACCGATGCGCACCGCACTTTTTTCAAAATCGAGCCGGGCTGTTTTGTTTTTGGATAGACCTCGCCCTTGGTGAAAACAGGAGCTTGCAAGTGGTAGCAACCTTCCGAGTTTGCAGAGCCGTGCTGGTAGCGTTCATCCTTCCTCTCCATAAAAGTAAGCCAAACGCTCGGCTGAATAGCGTTTGGCTATGTAGATTATTCAGTTAGACAAACGGGAAGTTGTTGGTCTCTTATTCGCAGCGAATAACCAGTGACTTAATGATAGTATCCGCACATAGCTCGTTAGAATTCACATAATTATCAACAAACAGACAGTTGTCGAAATCTGTTTCCAATAGCTGCAGCTGATTAACGGCACTGCCTATCGTTCTGTTTCCTCTTATCATCTCTCTTTTCCGGAGTTCTTCTGTAGGGCAGATTACATTGACAACGAAAACCGGATACCCATCTAACAATTGTCTAAACTCACACAGAGTATCACTGTTTTTGAAAAACATATAAGGTGCTACTATGGAAAGCCCAAAATCTGAGATCAGTTTAACAACGTGAAAGAATTTGGATGCAAGAGCATACTGTACAGAAAAATTATTATTCGCGTAATCGTTGAACTTATCCGGTGCCATTAGGATAAAATCATCTATATCGAGTTTATACAGTGGGATCGGAGAACGATCTTGCAGAACCTTAGCTAATGTCGATTTTCCTGAACTTGAGACACCGTTCAAAATAATGATCTTTCCTTTTTCCATTTTGTTACCTCCGCCAATTCCGATTTATCGATGTCTTATTATACCATAAATCTTCCCATTTTTCAATCTATAGCGCGCATTTAACTTTGAGAAGAATACCGCCGAGCGAGAAAGGCTCTCAACAAACTGATAACAATCAGATTTTTCGGTTTAGTGAGTCCGAGTCCGGACACAGCATCGAAAAGGGCAAAAGGGATCTATGAAACTC
>CATYWI010000130.1 GCA_958414155.1 uncultured Anaerotruncus sp.
GCGCGGCGGCGCTGATCCTTGCATGGCTTACGGTAATGCTGACCCTCGGCGGATGTCTTCCGCATGGCGGCGGGGATGCTACCTCGGCGTGGACCGTGGACACCTCCGAGCCTGCGACTGCCGGGGTCACGACAGTCGAGCAGACATCACCTCCCGAAACAACACTTCCGGAGACGACAGCCGAGGCGACTACCGAGTCTCCCGGAACAGATCCGCTGCCGCCGGATATCATTGTGAACTTTGCCGCGTGCGGTGACAATATTCTTTACCGTCCCGCAATATGGGAAGCTGCCGACCGCGCACAGGCAGGCGGCAGAAAATACAATTTCAGACCGATATATAAGAATGTCGAATCTATCATTGCCGCCGCAGACGTGGCGTTTATAAATCAGGAGACGGTCATCGGCGGTGCTGAATTCGGCTATTCCGGATATCCGCTCTTCAACAGCCCGCAGGATATCGCCGACGATCTTGTTGACCTCGGCTTTGATATCGTTTCGCTTGCCAATAATCATATCCTCGATATGCGCGAGCGCGGTCTTTTGAATACGATAAACTATTGGCGTACATTGCCGGTGGTGACTGTCGGCGCGTATCTTGACGCCGAGGACGAAGCCACGCTTCGTATTATCGAGCGCAACGGCGTGAGGATAGCCGTGCTGGCGTATACCTACGGCGCAAACGGACGAACGGTAGCCGCCGATTCGTCGCTTGTCGTTCCTTTTTACAAGGAGCCGCGCAAGGATTCCCCGGACTACGGAACGATATTTGAGGAAAAACTCCGTAGCGAGGTGGCAAAGGCAAAGGCTGCCGCCGATGTGGTGCTCGTATCGGTCCATTGGGGATATGAGGATACGCAGAAGGTCAACGAGGAGCAGAAAAAGGTCGCACAGATACTCTGCGACGCAGGCGCGGATATAATTCTCGGTCAGCACCCGCACGTTTTACAGCCGATAGAATATATAAAAAGCACAGACGGAGAGCATACGGCGTTCTGCTCGTATTCGCTCGGCAATTTCCTCGGTATGCAGGGCTATGATTACAACGCCTTGTCAGGAATACTTACGTTTGATATCCGTGTCGGACTCGACGGCGTTGCGGTCGAAAACGTGCTTCTGACCCCCACGGTGTCATATTTCAACAAGGATTTCCGCGATAACGAGATATATCTTCTTTCGGATTTTACGGACGAGCTTTGCAGAACACACTGCGTGGCTGTGCGCGGCGGGGACGGAACGTTCGGCGGCGTGATAACGCTCCGCTCGCTGAGATATTACCTCAACAACGCGATAGCCGATGAATACCTTCCGCCGGAATTCAGGAAATAATGGATACAGCCGCGCTTTTGCGCGGCTCAGATTACTGACAAAGCCCATCTCAAGTGAGAGATGGGCTTTGTATTTTTGCAAAAACAGAGAAGAAGCATAAAGAAATTTGAGGTACCCCTCCGGCACAGGTGTGCTGTTTTCTTCATATTCTGCACGGCGGCAGTAAGCAGGCACTGCTCGGCAACCTTAGAAAGCCCCCGCATACGGCAATAACGGAGGCCGTATAATTCTTTGGAATCGGCAAAGCTGCGCTCCACCGTTTCCTTTCTCCTCTTGTAAATACTCTTACCCTTTTCCGTATGGGTAAAGGCATACGCCATAACCTTGAAATCTTCCCATACGTGACGTCGTAAGCTCTTTCTTTCCTGTTTCGCACTTAAACATTCCTCCCGTCTTGGACAATTTGCACATCTGTCGCCCTTGCATTTGTATTCCTTGTAACCGTTTCTGCCTGTGGTCACGTATTCCGGATATTTATGCTCCGGGCAGATATATACGTCCCATTCGGGTATGTATTTCCGTCCTTTCTGTTGGCAGCCTCGGCGGTGTCCCATAGCCGCTTGTATTACCGCCCTGACTGTTATCGTCAAAGTAGTTTTCCTTTTCCTCCTCGCTCTCTTCCTTTACTTCATCGCCGTCGAATTTCAAAGGCTTTTTACCATGTTCAACACGGTCTTCGTTGATCGCTTTGTTCAGATCATCGATATATTCCTTGGCTTCGACCTTAGCTTGCTTTTCCACAAACTTGTTCTTGTTGGCATTGTAACACTACAAATAACTAAAAAAATAATAAACGACCGTTGACAACCGGACGCGCAAACGATATAATATAATACACTGTATTAAGGAAACGCATGTAGCGCAACATTGGTTTCCTTACGGAGGTGGCTATGCTGCGAAATTTTATGCTTACAAAAGAACAGGTGATAAATGCAGCGATCGGGTTTACGCGTGAGCGCGGGTTTGCGGCGGTAACGGCGCGCGCTCCGCGCTGCGGGAAAGAGAGATAATATGCTTAAGATCACACATCTGACAAAACAGTACGGCGAGAAAAAAGCCGTAGATGACCTGAGCCTTGAGATAAAGCCCGGCGAAATATACGGCTTTATCGGTCATAACGGCGCGGGCAAGACGACCACTCTCAAATCGGTGGTTGGAATACTTCAGTTTGACGCCGGAGAGATACTCATAGACGGTACATCGATAAAGGACGATCCGCTGACCTGCAAGCGCAAGATAGCGTATATCCCCGATAATCCTGATATTTACGAGTACATGACGGGTATAAAGTATCTGAACTTCATTGCGGATATATTCGGCGTTCCCGCCGATGTGCGGACCGAACGTATACATAAGTATTCGGATATGTTCGAGATAACCGGCGATCTGGCTCAGCCGATAGCCGCATATTCGCACGGTATGAAGCAAAAGCTGGCGATAATCGCGGCGTGGATTCATCAGCCGAGGCTGATAATCATGGATGAGCCTTTCGTGGGGCTTGATCCCAAGGCGGCGCACCTGCTCAAGGGCATGATGCGCGAGGTCTGCAACGCGGGCGGAGCGATATTCTTCTCAACGCACGTTCTTGAGGTGGCGGAAAAGCTGTGCGACAAGGTCGCGATAATCAAGGGCGGAAAACTGATACGTTCCGGTACTATGGAAGAAGTCAGAGGAGACGCTTCGCTTGAGGATGTGTTCCTTGAACTGGAGGGCTGATCCATGCTTTGCGTGCTTGTAAAAAAACAGCTTTTTGAGATATTCAAAAGCTACTTTTATGATGCAAAAAAGAATCGTGCACGTTCAAAAGGCGCAACGGCGGCGTATCTTATCTTTTTTGCGATCCTCATGATCGTGTTGCTCGGCGGAATATTCACGTTCGTTTCGCTCGGTCTCTGCGTCTCTATGGTTTCTGTGGGGATGGATTGGCTTTACTTTGCGATAATGGGGCTTATGGCGGTATTCCTTGGTGCCTTCGGCAGTGTATTCAATACATATTCGGGGCTTTATCTTGCCAAGGATAACGACCTGCTGCTTTCCATGCCGATACCGGTGCGTATCATTATGACGTCAAGACTGCTCGCAGTTTACCTTATGGGACTCATGTACTCCGGCGTTGTAATGATCCCCGCAGTGGCAGTCTACCTCATTTTTGCGCCTCTGACTGTTTCGGCAGTCGTCGGAGCGCTGCTCTCCGTGTTCCTTATATCGGTTTTTGTGCTCACGCTTTCCGCGGCTCTCGGCTGGGTGGTCGCAAAGATAAGCCTGAAGCTGAAAAACAAGAGCTTCATCACCGTCATCGTTTCACTGGTGTTTATCGCCGCGTATTATTTCTTCTACAGCAAGGCAGGACAGATCATTGCAGACCTCGCCGAAAATGCCGTGCTGTACGGTGAAAAAATAAAGGGAGCGGCATATCCCATTTACATTTTCGGCAGAGTCGGCACCGGCGACTGGCTTGCAATGCTTATTGTGTCGGCGGTCGTTATGGCGCTGTTCGGTCTCATGTGGTGGCTCATATCACGCAGCTTTATCAGGATCGTAACATCCTCCGGACCGGTAGCAAAGCACAGGTACGTGGAAGGTACGCTAAAGCGCGGCAGTGTCGGAGCGGCGCTCCTCAAAAAGGAATTTTCGCGCTTTACCGCAAGTCCCAATTATATGCTGAACTGCGGTATGGGCGTGCTTATGCTTCCCGTGTTGGGCGTGCTGATGCTCATAAAGGGAAACGATCTGGCGGCAATGATGGGACAGAACCTTGCGTGGTTGCCGGATGTGACAAATATCATTTTTATTGCGGCTGTCTGCACGGCTGCTTCAATGAACGATATGGTCGCCCCGTCGGTTTCACTGGAGGGTAAAAGCCTGTGGCTTTTACAGTCTCTGCCGGTAGTTCCGTGGCAGGTATTGCGCGCCAAGATATCGGTGCAATTGTTCCTTACCGGGATCCCTGCGCTTTTCGCTGTGATCTGCGTGGCTATTGTGCGCCGCATGACGGTACTTCAGATCCTTCTGTCGGTGCTGACCGTGGGACTTTACGTACTGCTCATGGCGCTGTTCGATTCTTTCCTGGGACTCAGAATGCCCAATCTTACGTGGACCAGCGAAATAACGCCGATAAAGCAGGGAATGGCGGTTACAGTGTCCGTGTTTGGCGGGTTTCTGCTCACTATTGTGTTTGTTGTGTTGTATTTTGCCCTTGGAAGATGGCTCGGAGCCACCGTGTATCTCCTCATCGCCGACGCTTTGGCGGCGGTGCTTGCGGTCCTGCTTGCGATCTGGCATAAAACGAAAGGAGCGGCGATATTCGCATCGCTTTGATGCATGCGTGTGATATCGCATCGGATAACAGATGGAAAATATAAATAATATAATTCGTATAGATCACCTTTGCAAATCATTCGGTGATGTAAAAGCGGTTGATGACCTCAGCTTCCGCGTAGGAGAGGGCGAGCTGTTTGCCTTTCTCGGCGTGAACGGCGCGGGAAAGTCAACTACGATAAACATAATATGCGGTCAACTCAGCAAGGACAGCGGTACCGTGTCTATCGACGGCGCCGATATCGATACCGAGCTTGACCGCGTAAAGCGGACGCTCGGTGTGGTTTTTCAGGGTTCTGTGCTTGACAAGGAGCTTTCCGTATCCGATAATCTTGAAAGCCGTGCGGCGCTTTACGGAATTCACGGCGCGGCGTTCAGACGTCGTCTTGCAGAGCTTGCCGGGCTTCTTGAATTCGGCGACCTTCTGTCACGTCCT
>CATYWI010000131.1 GCA_958414155.1 uncultured Anaerotruncus sp.
GCTCTTACGGTTCTTGCGCTCTGCGCTTATGCAGCCGACAAGAACATCGGAACCGAAATGCTGAACTGGCTGCGCGGCCCCCGTCCGCTGAACGGACAGGAGCTCTCCTTCATCAACGACCGTTTCCGTGACGGCAAGACCTACCTGCCCTTCACCTATTTCGCCGGTTCGACTCCGGACAACGATTATACGCCTGCAGAGCCGTATACGATAACGGTCGAAAGCAATCATGTATCCGGCGAGGAGCAGGGCTACATGAAGCTGTTTATCCCCTGCGGCGGCGCGGACGATCCCCGTCCCATCAAGCTGCGTCAGCGTCCGTCCGACGGCAAGTGGTTCCTGTGGGAGCAGTACCTGCTGACAGGCGTCCGTACCCCCAAGTCCGCCGACCCGTGGGCATGATTAAATTTAAAGGAGATAGCATATGGATATCCGCGGAATCTGGAAAGTAAAAGAAGCCCATATACCGACACCTGAAGGGGTCAGGATCTTTACTCCCGACACCCCTCCCACGGAGGACAGGTTTGACGGTTTTGCCGAGATGATGCAGTACCTGACCGAGTTTGCCGACGGCGGCGTTCTCAACACGCTCATGCGCGTTCCCGAAGAAATGAAGGAAGAAGCGGCAAAGCACGGCGTCGAGGTGCGTGATGACGGCTATGCCGTGATCGAGGCGACCGAATGGAAGGAAGAGAACGGCAAGTACTTCTACGATACCAAGATTGAGGGAGAGGTCCTTGGCGAAAAGTGCGATCCCTTTGCCGAGATCCCGGTAAGGGACGACGGCTGTCTTGAGTACAGTTACGGAATGCTTGTTCTTGAGAGGGTCTGATACGGACTGATTTTGTCCGGCGGTGTCTGCCGCGATGCGGGGAAGCGTGTTTTACGACGCGCCGACGCCGTATCGCGGCGATTTCGCCGGGAGACAGAACATTTGACGGAGGAAAATACAGTGAATACAGATAATCCGTACAATCTTGATATGGAATCGACGGAGCCGCAGGCCATGTGCAGCGGACGTGCCGGCGAGGAGGTCCTGAAGGAGACGTTCAGCGATTATTTCGGCGGACTGAACTATTTCTTTGCCTCGGAGCAGGCAGAGCTTACCTATGCGGATGTTGTTGCGCATATCGGTGTTGACCCGTCGGAATACCGTTACGACGCCGACCGCAATGCTCAGATCTATTCGTGGTATTCCGCCGAAAGCAAAGCAAGAGTCATGCACGTCTGGTTCAAGGACGGAAAGCTCTATGCCTGCGGTGTCTATAACCTCGGGTTTCCGAAAATGTGATTGCTGTTCGTCTGAGGCTTGCGTTTGCAGGCCTCTTTCCGAAAGGCACCGGGCGATGTCCGGTGCTTTTCGGAAGGAGAATGATGAAGGTCGTTCAGGATTATGCCGCGGTGCCGGGGGGCCTCGCATCGGCTGACTCAAAGGAGGTATTTCTATGGATTTCAGCAGCTTTAAGCTGACAGAATGCGACACATCGGCTCAGACCCGTGTTGCGGAGGGATGCCGGACGGAAAACGGAGTTCATGTAGAATATTATATCAGCACTCAGATATGGGATAACGGAAGCCGCGATTATCATGAGTTCCGCCGGATTGTCCGCGCGTTTGACGGAGACGATATCCTTTACCGGAGGCTGTGCGGGCTGTTCGATAACTGCGGGGTAGGCGGTTGGGCGAACTTTCACGGGAAGAATTCCCCGTATGTTCTTGACGGAGAGTCGATGAGCTTCTGTCTGGTTCTTCCGGACGGAACGGAAATCAAAGCCGGAGGCACAAACAACTTTCCCAAAAACTACGGCAGGTTTTCCGAGGAGCTTCACGAGATGATAACGACCGAAAAAATAAGCAGTACGGTTTTTTCGGACGGGACATATCAGATCACGCTTCCCGAAAGCTGGGTGGGCAATGTCAGCGCGGAATTCTCGGACGGTATGGTGACGTTTTCTTTTGACAGGGACGGCGGAGGCAGGCAGATATTCTTTATCATCGACAACGACAGCAACGGATATTCGTCGCCATACTATAAGGGCAGGACGGAGGTCGGTCGGCTTATATCCGGCGGAGATGTCAGGTATGTCACGATGCGCGACCATTATCCGATAACCTCACCTGCGGCAGTTGTTCCTGAGGCGCTTCTTGAGCTCCGGAATAATTATAAAAATGACAGGCTTGCCATAATCGAAAGCCTCCGCGGTGTAAACGGATATAAGTTTTTCCCCGAGGACGGAGCGATCCTATACTACGCAAATGCAATGGATCTGGCTGATAAGGCGAGAAGTCTCTGGCTGAGCCTGAATTTTGCCGGCGAGTATCCGTGCAGTGCGAAACCCATAAAGATCCGGTGGCGGAATTATGTGCCGATGTTTCCTCCGTATGATTATACAGACACCATCGAGAAGGTACGCAAAAAATTCCTTAAGGTTTTTTCTGAGGAGTTTACCGATAAAACGCTGAATCGCGCCGTTGCCGACAGAGAATTGATTGAACGCAAGGACAATGTCTATGTGCTTTGCAAGAAACGCAGAGGCGAAGCCTCTTACAACAGCAGTGTGGACAGCGTCCGTGATGAAGGCGGCGGGAAATTTACTGTCGTGATTGCCGTAAGAATGCCTCCGGACGGAAAAAAGCACTTTGTCGATCTGCCGGCAGAGAAAAATGCCGCAGGAGAGTTTGTGTTGACGGATTATCCCTACTGGGAAAAAAGCGAATGACACTCCCCGTCCGGGATGAGGGTTCGAAGGCCGGAGATCCGGAGAACGAACCGGCACACATCCGTCGGACGGGGTATTTCCTTTCCGGACGGTATCCGGGAGGTCATTGCGTAGCTGAAAAACCGCGGTTATCAAAAAAGTAGCGCTTTGCCTGCCGAAATTGTTTACATATTACTTTACCGATTACGTTTTAACTGATATAACAAGTATGTGTACTGATCCGCAAATGGGAAGATTATATTTATACGCGAAGAGACGGTAAGGAATGTGCAGTCGAAAAACCCGAACATTTCAAGCGGTATCTTCAGGTTCACAATATCAGCCGCCTCATCACTGTCAATGCCGAATTTGCGCCGCGAAACCCTCATCACAACGGCAAGCCATTTGCGGCTTCCCTTGTGGCGCAATACCGCCGTCCAGAAATCCTCATCAAACGGATAGTCTGGCTCGGTGCCGAGCTCGGCTCCGCAAAACGCCAAAAACGCTTCTTTTGTCATGCCTGCCTCCCAATTTACAACCGCCGTAACGGGTCGTTGCGTATGTTTCACTACGATTATACCATTATAGCCCAACTTTTTCAACAGCGGACACGCGCGATTTTATCCTTTCGCGCACTTGTTGCCTTTTGCCCCGCCGTGTGATATAATACAGGTGCAACGATAATACGAGAGGAGCTTTGCCGACAGATGAAACTTAAAAACACAGCAAAAGCCATCGGTGCAATCACCATATCAATACTCCTTTTAACCTCATGTGTCGCCTTACCACCCGAATATGTTCCCGATGCGACAGACAGCGTCGCAACTGAGCAAAGCGACTCCTTTTCTGCGGTTCTTCCGCCCGCGGATAACGGAAAATACGGTCAGCGTGCCTCAGAAATTGCCGACAGCGCGATACGGGACGCAATCGTCCTGCTGGCGGCGCACCCCGCCGCCGAAATATCCTCCGGCGCACCGGTACCCACGCTCCGCCGTGACCGGCTCTCTGCCCCCGTACGCGATATTTACGATATGCTGCTTGCCGCAGTTGATTCCGTCGGAGCGTATGAATGGGATTCCGTCAGCTACGGAGAAACGGCGTTTTCTGACTTTATGGAGGCGGACGAAGCGCTGAGAGCCGACAACCCGCGCTGTCGAGCTTACTACTACCCCGATGTCAGCGGAAATATCTATCGCCCCATATACTTCCTGCCCGGCACCTCCAACGACCAACCGACAGATGACACGCAAGAAATAACAGCCCGTATGGAGCTTTTCGACGCCGTATGCAAGCGTATCGTCGAATGTATGCCGGACGGTCTCTCCGATCTCGGAAAATACCGCTATTTTGCCGCCGTGATAACCGGACGGTGCGAATATGACAGCTCTCTTTCTACAATGAGCCTTCCATACCCCGCCTATAACGCACTGGTAAACGGCAGTGCTGTGTGTAGCGGCTACGCCTCCGCCATGGAGCATCTTTGCGGCGAGGCAGGTCTTTTCTGCGTGCGCACAGACGGCACAAAAGACGGCGGAAACCATGCGTGGAACCGGATCTGCCTTTCCGGCAGCTATTATTACTGTGATCTGACCGCCGCTGATGCCTCAGTGCCCGGCTCCGATGCGTGGCTTGAATGTATCGCAATAACCGCCAAGCGCGCAAAGAGCGGAAACTACGTCCCATTCAGGAAGGATATGACGGCTGACGGCACGGACGATATCCGATAAACCGCCGCGGTTTTGCCATCGGAAGCCGTCAAAAGCCCTTTTCATTTGAAACAGAGAGAGTTTTTTCTCTTCCTCAAAGTGTTGTTTTTTGTCAGAACGGGCAGTTTGCAGTATTATTTATCTTCACTTGTTTCTAAGCGGAAATGCGATAATAACCGTTCCCAAAATTCGCGGAGACTTATACTGATGAAGCATTTGTGCAGACAGTGTCTGCACAAATACCGTGGTCGCACAATGTCCTGATTCATCAGATCGAAAGCGGTCTGTATGAACGTCAAGTCCTTGCAGACCGTGAAAGACCCGTATATTTTTGATTTCATTCCTTTCGGCGAGGACATGGTAGAGCGCGATATCGAAAATGCCTTGGTCAAGGACATCACCAAGCTGCTATTGGAACTTGGCACTGGCTTTGCGTTTCTCGGAAATCAATATCACATCAATGTCGGCGGGGATGATTTCTATATTGACCTTTTGTTCTATAACATCAACCTGTGGTGTTAGCGGCAGTCGCAATCTTCTTTTTTATAAATGTAGCCGATGACAAGCCTCCTTTTAGGCATACACAAATATTTAACAAATAAAAATACGGAAAAAGGGCAGAAGCTGCGCAAAAAGCTTTCGCTACGCGAAAGGTCGCACTTTCT
>CATYWI010000132.1 GCA_958414155.1 uncultured Anaerotruncus sp.
AAGCGTTTGACATGACTCCCGAGGCATGCTTTACAAAGCTGATGTGGATACTGCCACAGACCGACGACCCGTCAGAACGCACGCGGCTCTTCTACACCCCCGTGTGCCACGACATACTCCCGCCCGAGGAGATAGCAGAACAGATATCGGAGGACAGTCAATGACGGAGAAGAAGATCGCTCCTGTGCGCAGCGCGCCGTTCTATACCCGCGGAGAAGAAATTATGAACGCGGTAACGCACGGCGTCGGTGCGGCGCTGGGTATAGCGGGCACGGTACTGCTCATACTGCGCGCCGGCGGTGAACCGTGGAGGACGGTAAGCTCTGCCATATACGGCGCGTCGATGATACTGCTTTTCACGATGTCCTGCCTTTACCACGCCATATCCGCCCCGCGCGCCAAGCGCGTGATGCGGGTATTTGACCACACCTCGATATTCCTGCTGATAGCCGGAACCTACACTCCCGTCACGCTCGTCACACTGCGCGGCGCAGTCGGTTGGGTGCTGTTCGGTGTGGTGTGGAGTGCGTGCATCACCGGCATCGTGCTTAATGCGATAAGCATTGAACGCTTCCGCAAATTCTCCATGTGGTGCTATATCGCCGCGGGGTGGAGCGTGGTCTTTGCAGCCGTCCCGACGATACGGAAAATGCCCGTACCTGGACTCATACTTCTGCTTGCGGGCGGCATCGCCTACACAGCCGGTATACCGTTTTACCGCCAAAAGACGGTAAAATACTTTCACGGGATATGGCATTTCTTTGTTCTTGCCGGAGCCGTGCTGCAATTTTTTGCCGTGTATTTCTACATCATATAATATAAAGGCTCTATGTCAATAGTTAGGGCGAAAAAACTGACGGAATCGCAAGGAACCATTGAAGAGCATAGGAAAAGCGGATTACGGTGGGGACGGACAACTGAAACTCGCGGGCGACCGGGGAATAGGAACGGCAGTCCCGAAGACGGTCGATCAGGGCAAGGATGGTTCGTTGGGTCATGCGCTGATATTTCGGAAGAAAGCTGTTCGGCTCTGCGAAGCGTTTCCCACGGGAGCAGGCGTACCGGCAACAAGGACAACAGGCTTTTCTAAGGCGGAAAGCCCCTTGATGCGCTGCGTACGGTAATCGTGAACTTTATCCGTCACCTTTCCGCAAGCGGGGCACACACATTGTTTCCGCGGTTGCTCAATAAAGATCTCATAATCTTCTTTCATGTCATTGACCTTTTTGATCGAAACCTCTTGCACTCCGAGTAACTTTTCTGTATAATAAGAATCGGGCATATCTGATACCTCTGATCTTGTTGGTGTGGTAACTTACATTGCATCAGATTTTTTCAGATATGCTCGTTCTTTTTTTATTTTCTTTTATTTTTTCTTTGCCTATCTGCGTGACCCCTACATTATAGAGCCAATATAAACCGGGTGGCGTTAAAAAACTCAAGTTGAGTTTTTTAACACCACCCGACGACTTGGTCTCGGCGGCTGAATACCGCCGCTTTGCCGCCAATAAAGCAGAAAGAACCCTGACACAGCGGGCAAAAGCGACCAAGGTCGCATTAAAAATACCGGTCAGAATGTTTCCCGCCTTATGCGGCAAAGCTCGGAAATGAAATTTTTCTCTGTTTCGGAAAAGCTGTGATCGGCACGGCTGAGCATAACATCCTTGAAAATGCGCCCCGGGGCGACTGTGCGCACCTCCGCAAGTCCGTACTGACGAAGCAGCTCGGGCGGCTCGGGAGAGGACCACATGAAGGTCCCCGCATTGCGTGCCAGCACGTCAAGGCAAGCCGCGCGGTCGGAAAGAAACATGCGCGCACCGTCGCCCTGCTCTCCCCCCGCGGACAAAAGCGGTATCGCCTGCGCGGGACATGTTACCTCGACGAGTCCGCCTATACCGCCGCCGCACGACGCGGCGCATTCGGCGGAGCAGATCACGACCGGCTCGAACTCGGCTATGAGTTCATAGTTTATCCCGCGTGCGTCAAGCCTCGTTTTATGAAATTTATCCTGCTTTGCGTCGTAGCGTATAATGCCTATGGCTGCATCGCCGTCGCTGACGGCGGCAACAGTCTCACTGCCCTCAGCCTCTCTGAAGTTGACCTCCAGTGAGGCGTGCGCGTCAAACTCGCGGCTTATGAGCGCAAACGCCGTTGATATATACCCCGCCGCAGGAGCCGAAAGCGAAAATCTTTGCTGTCTTACTGCGCCGCTTCTGAACATGACCTCGACCGCATCGACCTCGGCGAGTATTTTTTTTGCATATTGCAGAAACACCTCGCCGTCCGGAGTCGGCACCATGCCGCGCGGCGAACGCTCAAAAAGCTCGGTCCCCAGCGTTCCCTCAAGCTCGCGCATAGCGCGGCTGAGGTTTGGCTGACCGATATAAAGCCTTTCGGCGGCGCGGCTGAGTGACCCCGATTCGGCGACCTCAAGCGCATATCTGAAATAGAGAATATTCATTCCGCATACTTCCTTTTATAAGGTAAAGAATCTGTCCGCCTTTGTGCGGCGCAACGCCGCGAGAAGCAGAATCCCGAGTCCCCATGCGCAGACCACCTCGCCGATACCTACGGTAAGGGCAAAATACGGGATAGTCCCCTCTGCGGCATATGCCCAGCGGAGCACCAGCGGCACCACTATGACGTTTGCCGCAACGTAAGGTGCGGGCGCCAGCCATTGCCAGCGACGCATCGCGCGCACACCGAGCATCCCGATAAGAGATGCAAGCGACCCGAACACGATATCCCACACGACGCCTCCGGTAACAAGGTTTGAGATCATGCAGCCGAGTGCCACGCCGGGGACAGCCGCGGGCGTGAGCACTCCGAGGATGCAAAGCGCCTCGGATATCCTGAACTGTATCACGCCGCCGGAAAGTCCCGCGGCGGCGGATATGAGCGTGAGGACTGTGTAAAGCGCGGCGATGACCGCGCCGTAACAGATGAAACGGACAGTTCTGTTTGTTTTTTTCATTGTTGTTCTGCAAGCCGCCGGACAGGCGGCTTCCTTTCATGCTTTAGTTTTGTTTTACGTGAGGAAGCTCTCGAACTCACAAATATAGCTTCGTATGGATCTAATCCATGTTTCGCCGTATGATACGGCATAGCTTTTCGGTCGCCTCGCGCGCCTCGGCGGAGTCAACATCGCCGGAATATTTCGCACGCTCGAACGCCGCGGTGATATCAGCCATTTCGCAGTCTGAGTACATCCTGCGGCGGAATATCCTGCCGCGAAGCTCACGAGCCGTGTCGCTCATTTTGGCAAACTGCGGAATCGCGCGGACCTGCGATGCAAATACCGAATATGCATAGCAAAGCCGCGCCGCATCGCCGTCCTGCGCATTCAGCCCCGACATGAAGTCGCGCCAGTTCATGCGCTGACGCTCCGCACGGCGTCCCATGCCGATGGCAGGGTCCGAGCGCAGTCTTTCTTCCTCGTCGATAAAGCTGGCGTCCTCCTCTTCACGCCGCATATTGGACATGAAATAAACCATGCTGCCGGATATCGGCGCGAAAATAAAGTCGATGAGCCGCAGTAGCAGCCGCCGCACCGCACCGATGAGCCGTTTTATTTCAGTTTGTCTCCTCAGAAGAAATATTATAAGCGCCACCACACTGATGACCGAAAAAACAATAAAAATACGGTAGTTTACGCTGTCTTCCGCGCGCTTTGCGCCGAAAACGTAAAAATTGAACGCCGCACCGCGATCGACGGGATCGGGAACGTCAAGATCGCCGACATTGCCCGAGGATGTTTTGGAGTTTACGATAATGTAGAGTATAGCCTTGCCGATAGTGGCAAGTCCGACGGCGACGACCCAGCCGCCGAGCGAGAGAAGGAGCACCGCCGCACAGAAAATGAGCGCGAGGCGCATATTGTAACTCCGCGCACGCGGCGAGATGAATGCCTTGACCGTACCGCGGTATGTGCGCGTGAGGGAATTCTGATTGAGCGCCAGCGCCATTGCGACGCAGTACCCCACAAGGCAGGCGCTGGACACGGAGCTGCCGGTATATTCCCAGAACACAAATGCAATGAACATTGCAGTAAGAGATATCACCGCCGTCCGTTGAGACACGAGCCGCTCGTACGGCACGAACCAAAGGACCACGCCGCCGGCCATCATTGCGACCGCGAAGATCATCACGACAAACGGGAGAATGGAATCCGGATCGTATGCCACGCCCGGCGTGTTCATTGCGTATTCGTATTCGAAATGCGCGGCTGCGGCACGGACGACAAAGCCGATGACGATGATCAGCGCTATCGGCAACACGGAATGACGCGCGCTGAAATAGCCGCCGTCCGACTCATAGCCTCCGGAGTCCCTGTGGCGGCGGAAGCGCGTTACTGCCGCCCAGAGCGACATGATGCCGTACCCCGCGCCGAGAAGAACCGCATTGATGACGAGTCCCGGCAGCACCATTCCGAGGCCGCGGTACAATCCCGATGTGCATACGGATACGACGAAGTATATCGCCGCAATGCAAAGGAACCTGTAAAATGCGGCATACCCGCTGCCGGGAGCTTTTTTGGGCTTATGCTTCTGCTTTTGTTTCATGGTACGATAACCTCGCAAAATAATTGCCGCAAGCTCTCCGCGCCGCGGGGAGCTTTGTTGAAAACAAAATATCGATATGCACCTGACCGCTCGCCCCATGCGGCGTCATCCGAGATCAAAATACACCGAAGGCGGAAGAGCGCCGGCTGTATTGCGGGATGAGGTTATATAGAACACGACACGAACGCCGCGCTCGCGGAGCAGGCTTTCAAAATTTATCATTCTGCCGTCAATGTAGGGCGAAACGACCACAAGGTTTTCGTTTTCGCCGAAAAGCGCCGGGGTGGAGATGATAAAATCAAACATTTTTTCGGGAGGAAGCGATATCTCCATCGGCAGCCGCGCAAGCGTGCGCATAGCGTCGATCATGCGGCTCCTGCCGCGCCACGGACCGTATACAGATATTGCGCCGTCCCCGACAGGGATCACGGCATCGTCGCAGCCGTCCGGCGGCGGAGCATTCACGAAAAGACGAGCCGGGACCTCCTCGGCGGCGATGCGGTCA
>CATYWI010000133.1 GCA_958414155.1 uncultured Anaerotruncus sp.
GCGGCGCAGAGCAGGGAAATAACACCGCTGCCGCAGCCGAGTTCGCACGCGCGTGTATTCGTTCTTTTCAGATAAGCGGCAAGCAGGTACGAGTCGGTGCCCCATTGCAGGCCGCGTGTTTTCTGTATAAGTGAGATGCGTTCGCCGACGGCGCAGATACGCTCGTCGGGCAACAGAACTATTTCAGGGTGCATACAGATCTACTCACTTTTTTAATATAAAATAATAAAAACGGAGGCGCATCATTGATGATCCGCCCCCAAAAAATAACGACTCGGCGGCGGAGTGCCGCCGTTCTGATCAAGCGTTAGTCAAAGACGCCCGGTGCCGGGCACCGAAACGCCTTTATTTCTCAAAAGCAGTGGCTTGAGCCACTGCCCTTGAGGTCCGCCGCCAAAGGCGGCATTCATGATGCCTTACTCGGCTTTGGGAGCCTCGACAGGACATACACCGGCGCATGCGCCGCATTCTATGCACTTATCGGGGTCGATTACGTATTTGCCGTCGCCCTCGCTTATAGCGCCGACGGGGCATTCAGCAGCGCAGGTTCCGCAGCTGATGCAGTCATCACTGATCTTGTATGCCATAGCAGTTTACCTCCATATGAGAATAGATATATTGTATCACAAATGCAGAGATATGCAAGTGCTTTTTGAAAATTAAATTTGAATCGGCAATAAAATTTAAGCAAATGATGCCGATCAGTGTCAGAAAATGCTTATTCCTCCGGAATAATGTCACCGTCATCGCTATCATCGACGGATTGCGCTTCGTTGCGGTGCGTGCCGCGCGAGATCACGTTTACGGTGTCGCGGCGATATGCCTTGGGCGGATCGCTCGGTTTGTCGTCAAGACGAACCTTTACAGTGCCTGCAATGGGATTGTTTTCGGTCACGATACCGCGACCGTCCGCAGTCTCAACTATCGAATCTACCGGCGGCGTGAGCTTTATCTCACGATCGTAGGTCTCGTGCTCAAAGCGCAGGCAGCACATAAGTCTGCCGCAGCATCCGGAAATTTTTGAAGAGCTGAGCGACAGTCCCTGCTCCTTTGCCATGCGTATGGATACCTGGTTGAAGTTAGGCAGGAAGCTGGCGCAGCAGAGTTTTCTGCCGCAAACGCCGTAGCCGCCGAGAAGCTTCGCTTCGTCGCGTATTCCGATCTGACGCAACTCGATACGGGTGCGGAAGACCGCGGCAAGGTCCTTCACCAGCTCGCGGAAATCAACGCGCCCCGCGGCGGTGAAGTAGAATATGAGCTTGGTGTTGTCAAAGGTGTAGCTTGAGCCGATGAGTTTCATTTCAAGTCCGCGTGTGGCGATCTTCTCGGCGCAGATATTCATGGCTTCTGCCTCGCGGCGATGATTTTCCTCGTCGCGCTTGGCATCCTCCGCGGTTGCGCGGCGTCCGACGGCACGCAGTGGCTGAACTATCTCATCGTTGGAAACATATGTGTTGCCCATGCTTATCTCGCCGTACTCAACGCCGCGCGCCGTTTCGACTATCGCATGCTCGCCGCGCACGAATTTATCGGCGCCGGGAGCAAAATAATATGTCTTTCCCGAATTTTCAAACCGTATCCCCACAACCTCGGTCTTGCCTTCATTCGATGGATTTTCTTCAGCCGTGGCATTGCGCGGCAGAATGCACTCGGGCAGAATGTCCTCATCGGGAATGCGGAAATCGTCGGGACCCGGCACATAGCTGTCATCCTTGTCGTTAGCGGTGCTGACGAGCGATACCGGGCGGCTCGATCCGGAAAGCGAAATGTCGGCAAAGCTGTCCGCAACATCAACGCCGGGTACGGAACGCGCGGCGGCAGGATCGTCAAAGGTTCTCTGCGTGCGTTCGTTGGTTCCGTTTTTGCGTCCGGAGCGGTTCTGTCCGGGTGCGCGGCGTTTGCCGCCGCGGTCGTTCTTCTCGGTGGCGTTCACGGCGCCGGGATTTTTCTTATCTGTGTCGGGACGGCGCTGCTTTGCCGCCTCGGGATGCGGTTTTGACTGTTCTGCGGCGCGCTGTTCGCCTGTTGCATCTGCCGCCGCAGGTGCGCCGGCTTTTTTATTGTTTCCGCCGGGCTGACGCCTCTGGCCTCTCTGACCGTTTCTCGGGCGTCTTTCGCGGTTGGCAGAAGCTCCTGAGTTGGCGGTCGATTCACCGCCGGTCGTTTTTTTATCCTTGATCTCGTCCATATTAATATTCCTTGAAAAATTATTACTTCATTGGTTTTGTCCGGCACGTTGCGGCGTTTATCAGTCCGAAGACTGTAAGCCTTGTGTTGGCGTTCTGCGATAACAGCTCGCGCGCCTTTTCCACCGAGTCGTAGAGATATATCAGCCGCGTGAGCGTGTATCCGCCGCAAAGTTCCTCGGCGGTGTTGCGATCAGCGAAAAACCGCAGCGGCACATCCTCGCACTTCTTTTTCAGCGCAAGGTCGCGCAGTGCAAGCGACAGATCGTAAAGCAGCAGCGCGGCATCGTCTCTTTTTCCGGATGACACCGGATAGAGCAGAGAATACAGCGCTTCGGCATGACTGCCGGACGATGATGTGCGACAGAATTCCTCTGCGATCCTGCGCCGTGCGGCGACTGCATCCTTTTCCTTGCCTTCAAACAGCTCGATGGCACGTCCGGCGCAGCCGTCGGCAGCCATTATGACGCCGTGAAATGCGGCGGCATCCGCAGCGCGTATACGCGCCGCCTCGGGCGAGCGCTCTGCGGCTATTTCCGCAACCGTGGTAGGCGGGAGAGGCTGCATACGCAGTGACGGCGCACGTGAACGCACTGTCTCAAGCATATTGCGCGAATTTTCGGCTATCAGCAGAAAAACAAGATATGACGGAGGCTCCTCCAGGGTGAGCAGAAGCGCGTTCTGCGCCTGTACCGTCATCGTGTCGGCATCCTCTATAATGTATATTTTGTAGTCAAGCTCGTTGGGCAGGATGTGAACATCTGTCCTCAGTGCGCGCACGGTGTCTATGCCTATGCTCGCTTTGCCGTCCTCGCGTGAGACGGTTATCACATCCGGCGATATACCCGCATAGATCTTGCGGCATGCGGCGCATTCACCGCACGGCAGGACCGCACCGGAGCCGCGCTTCTCGCAGGAAAGCGCCGCGGCGATATTCACTGCAAGCGTGTGCCTCCCGCTCCCGTGCTTGCCTTCGATGATGTAGGCGTGTGCCAGTCCCGCGCCGGAGAGTATGTCCCGCGCCAACCGTGTGCGCAGAGCGTCGTTGCCGCGTATCCCCGGGAAAATATTTTTCATTTCCATGCGTTCACCAGCCTTCCTACCCATTATATTATAGCATTAATATTCTAAAAAGTCAACACACACGGCGTCGGTGCGGATAAAAGAAAAATATTACCGATGAGCGTATTTACAGCCGCCTTGTTTGCGGTTTTTTCTAAAATTCCGGCAGTCGCGTGAGCGACTGCACAAATACAGGAGATGCCGGTGGGATAAATATCCTTTTCCGTTTTATTGACTTTGACCTCCTGCAATGCTATAATTAATAAAAAAGCCGTGTCATTCACGGCTGAAAGGTTGGTTTTTATATATGCATCGCAGTTCAGGAGTACTGCTTCACGTCTCGTCATTGCCGGGCAAATACGGCTGCGGCGATTTTGGCAGGGGTGCGACCGAATTTATAGATAAAGCCGCCGCGTGCGGTTTCTCACTGTGGCAGGTGCTGCCATTCTGCGTGCCGGACATATACGCCTCTCCGTACAGTTCAATGTCTACCTTCTCGGGCAATCCGTATTTCATTGACCTTGAAGAGTTGCACAGGCGCGGACTTCTGACCACTGATGAACTGGCGGCGGCTGAAGAGAAAAGCCCGTATGCCTGTGAGTTCGAACGTCTCGGAGCGGAAAGACTGCCGCTTTTGTTTCGTGCGGCGGTGCGCGCCGCGCAGGATGCAGATACGGTAGCCGCCGTGGACGCTTTTATGTCGAAGAACCCGAGGGTAGCCGAGTTCTGTCTTTTCATGGCAAAACGCACCGCTAACGGCGGCAGCGCGTGGCAGGAATGGACGAATGACGGCTTTGACGACTGCGTTCTGTTTGCGTGGCGGTTCATCCAGTACGAATTTTTCACCGAATGGGCGAAGGTCAGAGCGTATGCAAATTCAAAAGGCATCAGCGTAATCGGAGATATTCCTTTTTACGTAGCGCTTGACAGCAGCGACGTATGGGGAAGCCGCAGTCAGTTTCTGCTTGACCGTGACGGCAGACCGGAATGGGTCGCGGGCGTTCCGCCGGATTATTTCTCTGCGGACGGACAGCTCTGGGGCAATCCGTTATATGACTGGAAGCATATGAAGGCTGACGGCTGGTCATTCTGGCACGACAGGCTGACATTCATGCTTTCCATGTTTGACGGGATAAGGATCGACCATTTCCGCGCGGTGGAATCATACTTTGCGATACCGGGGAACGCGGATACCGCGCGCGACGGCAGGTGGCGGCGCGGTCCCGGACTTGAGTTTGCAAAAATGATCAAGGATATCGCGGGCGATAAGCTCATCATCGCCGAGGACCTCGGCGATGATACCGCAAAGGCGCGTGTGCTTATCGAAAAATGCGGCTTTTCCGGTATCCGCGTGCTCCAGTTCGGTTTTACATCCGGGCGTGATATGCACCACAGACCGCACAGCTATCCGGCAAAATGCGCGGCGTACACCGGCACGCATGATAACAATACGCTGCTCGGCGACGTTTACGAAATGCCGCAGGACTGCCGTCGAGAGCTTTTTGATTATTGCGGTTGCCCGGATGATTTTGATGCCGCGTGCGTTCAGATTATAAGAGCGCTCATGGCATCTGCGGCGGATACCGTTATACTGCCGATGCAGGATGTTCTCGGTTTCGGCGCAGATACGCGGATGAACCGTCCCGGTATAGGTGAGGGCAACTGGACCTTCCGCATTACATACAATCAGCTTGCTTCGGTCGATGTCGGGAGATTTGCCCGAATGAACGAGCTGACGGGGAGAAAATAAACGGTGGTGTTAAAAAACTCAATTTGAGTTTTTTAACACCACCATGCCGCCTTGAGGGT
>CATYWI010000134.1 GCA_958414155.1 uncultured Anaerotruncus sp.
TGCTGTCAGATCAGGCAGGCGGTAACTGTACCCGCCCAGCTGTTGTAGTTTATGTAAGGCGTGCGGGGATCATCTGCTGCACGTCCGTCATGCGAAAGCACAGGCTGCTCAAGCTCCTCGATCCTGTCGGTCTCGCCGGAGAGCCATGCCTCAAGGCGCAGCTTCACAGAATCAAGACGCTGACGCAGACCGCCGAGGCGCTGCTCCTCGGTTGCAAAACCGAAGGTCTTGTTCTCGGCATACCACTGACGGCGGAATGCAACGATGAAAGCATCGAGCTGGGCTATGACAGCCGGGATGTCCTCGTGTGCCAGGCGGCGAACGGCGTTCCTGTCGCCGTCGAGGTACGCGCGGCGAATGCGGATAGTCAGATCGCACTTGTCCGAAAGCAGGTCGCAAAGCAGACCGAGAGACTCAAAAATGTAGCCCCAACGCTCGTTGTCGGCATGTGCGAGCAACCGCTCCGCCGATTTACGGTAATGCTCCGGAGCTTCGGGTCCGACATGGCGGTCCATAAGACCCTCAAGCGGATCGTTGTAAAGCAGATACTTGCAGGGGCAAACGGGATGTGAGCATTCGCGGGGGGAGGTTCCGGGCAGTGCGTTGGGCAGATCAAAGAGCATAAGCTCGTCAAAGCCCATTCCGAACACCTCGCGGCTGCGTGCCTCAAGCAGCTCGTGCGGCGCCTCGGCGCCGGTATACAGGCGCTCGGCAAAATAAAGCAGTGTGGGAAGCGTGGAGAACTGCGATGCCTCGCCGCCGTTATCGCCCCAGCCGGTCACGATAACGCTCGATACGCCGTGTTCCGCGCAGGAATCGAGCTGCAGCTTGGTGGAAGTCAGTGAGAATTTATTGTGCGGCGCAAAGCCCGACCATTTCCATGCGCCTCCGGCGAATATTGTGGGGTTATTGAACTTCAGGTGGCATTCAAGCATATGATCGAATATCTGACGGTCGAGAGAGTAGTAGTCCCAGTATACGAGCGTCACATTGGACGGCACCTTTGCCATTATATCGGGTGATATCTCGCCCTCGCGCACACGGTATGTACCGCCGAACGCCATGCGGAAGAACATATCGCTCCACATCATAGGCTCATATCCTACTTCGGCGCAGATAGCGGCAACGCGACCAAGATGCTCAAGCATTATCTCGTGCGCCGGACGGTAACCGTTTCGGGTGAGGTATCTGCCGCGACCGAGCATATGTGCTTCGTCCATTCCGATGTTTATGCGTTTTGAGCGGAATATCTTACGGCAGGCAGTGAGGCAGGCACGCACAAATGTGTATGTTCGCTCATCGCCCACAAGCATGATATCGTTGCAGTCAACTATCGAATTGAGCCCGGGCCAGCGCAGAGCGGTCGCAAGGTGAGCCAGCGTCTGCATACAGGGGATGACTTCGATCCCGAACATATCCGCATAATCGTCTATTTCGCGCAGCTCCTCGGCGGAATATCTGCCGCGCATACGACCGAAATAGGGGTACTCAGGCACCTCATATGTATCTTCGGAATAAAGCATAAGAGAATCATAGCCCATTGCCGCAAGAATGCGGATCATTTTCTTGGCTCCGTTCATATTGAGCACAGCATTGCGCGAAACGTCAGCCATATAGCAAAGCATATCGTACTTGCCGGTCTCAACATGCTCGCACCCCTCTGCAACAGCCGCGCCGAGCAGTGAAAGCCCACGGAAGAATTCATTCTTTTTGCGGTATGTAAGCACAAAGCCTTCCCCGCTCTTGCGGAGCGAAAGCTCATCGCCGGTCTTTACTTCGACCGGAACTCCGCGGGATGTAAACCGCAGTCCGAGCGCGGGGGCAAGCTCCGCAGCGGCTTCAAGCAGCTTTTTATCGGTACATCTGAGATCTACGTTTTTTGACATGTCGTTACTCCTTTAGGTGTGCCTGACGGCTTATTTTCTTTATTTGTTCTTTTCGGAGAGCTTGCGGAAGAGGTCGGCGTAAATGGGGTCGCGGCGTATTTTGCGCACATAAACATACGGCTCGCGCGCGGCATCGAACGCATAGCGGCAATCCGACGTCACATACGGACGGGGCAGAACGACCATCGCAAGCGCTTCCGGTTGGGTTATACACGCTATCGCGGTGACGTCCCATATCACCTTTGACCATCCGTACGGATTCTTGGTATATGACGCCGTAATGTCGCAAAGATAGTCGCAAAGCTCGTTTTTACCGCGCAGATAATACTCGACTTCCGGTATCGTCGTAATGAATGAACTGCACACTCCGTCGCAGGGGATCTGCAGGAGCGGAATGCCCGAGTCAAACACCACCTCAGCGGCGGGAATATCCTGACGCAGGTTGAATTCCTTTGTATCCGGGCAGGTGAGTGCGTGTCCGCCAAGCCAGATGAGCGCCGCGCGCTCGCATATCGCAGGCTCCTTGATTATCGCCGATGCAACATTGGTTATCGCTCCTATGGCAACTATCCAAACCGTTTCATCACTGTTCATAACGGTGCGGATTATGTTGTCACACGCCGGTGATGAAACATACTCGCTCTTTGAAGGCAGAAAGCGATCTGAGCCGCGGTATACGGGAATATCCTTTGCCTTTTCCGGGTCGGTGAGAGCGGTTATGCGGAATATCTCATTGTAGCTCTTCTCCATGCCGTCCCCTGCCGAGGTCGAGCGCTTGTTGAGAAAGGGCGCTGCGTTTATCGACAGTATCTCTACACGGTCGGGCGAGAGCATTGAATATGCAATGGCATACTGGTCGTCCACCTCGTTATAAGCGTCGGTGTCAAATATGATCTTCTTTTTCTTTCCGTTTTTAAGCTCTGAAATAAGCTCTCGCGGGGTCATTTTCATGTTCGGAGTCTCCTCGGTCATTTTTCTTTGTAATAGAGCATGCAGTGGCAGTAGCCCTCAAAATCAGGGTCGGCTATCTGGCGGCGAAATTCAGAGCACATGCATTTTGTGTCCGGAGTACGCTCGCGCACGCAGGGGCAGTAGCCTCCCGTGCGGCGCAGACCTTCCTTCACCGCTTCCACTACTTCCTTGTTTTCGTTGTAGCGTATTTTCATATCATTCCCCAACGGCATCGGATATGAATTTCAGCACCGTCTGTTTGTCCATATACCTGCTCTCGACGGCAAGGACCTTGCCGTCCTTTATAACGGCAAGCGTGGGAATAAACTTTATTGAAAATTTTTCGGCGAGAGCAGGCTCGTCGTCAACGTTGACCTTGCACACCTTGATCTCGGGGTGCTCGGCGGCGATTTCCGAAATTATCGGAGCTATCATACGGCACGGACCGCACCATGTCGCCCAAAAATCTATCAGCACCACACCGTCAGCGTGAGTCACTGTCTCATCGTACATATCGGCAGTAAGTGTTATCTCCATTTTGTTTTTACCTTTCTTTTTCGATCCGCGGACGGCACACGCCCGCAAGTTTATTATACAACAAAAAAACGCCCGGTGCAATATAAATTGAAAAATAATTATTTTTCATCGACGTCATCTGCGCCTATCAGAATATTATCAGCCAGAATTTCCGGTTTATGCTTCATACTGTCGGCATCTCCGAGCGTGCGTATCACCCGGCACGGCACGCCGGCGGCAAAACTGCCGGCGGGGATATCGCGTGTCACAACGCTCCCGGCGCCTATCACGCAGTTATCTCCTATCGTTACGCCCGGGCAGACCGTGACCGAAGCCCCGAACCAGCAGTTGTTGCCGATATGCACCGGCTTTGCCCAGCAAAGGCGGCGGCGCTCGCCCCCGGCTGTCATTATGGCAAGCCTTTCATCCGCAAGCATCGGATGCAGCGGCGTTACTATCGTCGTATTGGGTCCGAAATCGCAGTGATCGCCTATCGTCACCTCGGCATCATCCTGTATCGTCAGATTGAAATTACCGAAGAAATGCTTCCCTATTTTTGTGTGCTTGCCGTAGTGGAAGGCTATCGGTCCCTGGATAAACCCGCCCTCTCCGAATTCGCCGAGCATCTCGGCAAGTATCGCGGCGCGTTTTTCGGTCTCTTCCTCATATGTATTGTTGTAATCGACATTCAGGTCATGCGTCCTGCGCTTTATTGCCTTAAGCTCCGGGTCGCCCGGGAAAAACATTATCCCCGCGCGGATCTTTTCTTCTTCCTTCATTTTATATCAAGCTCTCCTTTATCGGATAAAATGGATTCGATGTCGTACTCACCGTCAAAAAGATGGTACGGAAAGCCACAGCGGCGGCAAAGCTCAAGCGTCCGGGCATTTCCGCGTATCAACGCTTCCGGATCAATACCGCCCGACTTTCTTTTTTCAATGATATTTTCAAAGCCGCAGATGTCCGCAGTGTGCTCTCTTATATATTTCTCACTCATCACAAGACAGACGCGGCGGATATTTTCAATATATCCGGGACCGAAGTCCTCCGCGCAGTCAAGCGGGATATAACACCCTTCCACCGTAAGATCCTGCCCGTTCTCCACCGCTGTTCTTACTATCTCCCGTGCGATACGCCAGAGATACGGCGTCAGCTCCGCGTCATCCTCCGGCGTCAGCCGCGTCATGCCGCTGCGGATAAGCCCCATCTTGAGATGATCGAGCGAAAGATAAGGATAGCCGTATTTTTCAAGTATCATCTGTGCCAGCCGGGTCTTTCCGGTATGTGTCTCTCCGGCAATAAGAATGACCATATCATCACCCCGCTATATTGTATCACTAAAGCCGGACAAAATCAACATATTTGCACCGGGTTGATTTTTTATATCCGATGTGATATAATTTAAGCAGTAAAAAACACGGAGGATCGGTATGGAATGCGATAAACTGATACATCTTGCGGCGGAACTTCAGAGCCTTGCGCAGGCCGGGCTTTACTACGGACGGGACATATACGACCGCGAGCGCTATACGCGCATACGTGAGATTGACGCCGAAATAATTGCACTCCGGTCTGATCCGCCGCACGAAAAGGTCACTGAAGTGTTCTGCGCCGACAGCGGTTACCGGACTTCCAAGGTAGATACGCGCGCGGCGATATTCTCGGGTGACCGGATCCTTCTTGTGCGTGAAAAGGACGGAGC
>CATYWI010000135.1 GCA_958414155.1 uncultured Anaerotruncus sp.
CCGTTCCAATGCAAATTCGATGGAGAATTGCTCACACGGGGGATAGACGAATTCCGTTCTTCCTCCGTGACAGATTGCCACACTGGATTCCTCGGGACCGCCACAGAGGTATTCGGGGAAGGTGATGCCGTTGTAGACTTCTTCCCAAGGCACTTCATCGTTGATGAACATCAGACCGTAATCGGTCCAGATGCCGCGTTTGCTGTTCAGCAGGGCGCGACCTTCTTCGGCTCGTTTGGGATCGCGGTATTCCTCGTTGGAACAGCACCCGCCGTGGATATCCATGTAGTGCTCAACTCCTACCGTTTGCATATCCGAGATGTTCTGAATCAGCGTGATCCTGCCGAGGTTAAAGGTGTAATTGATCAGCTGTTTGAGGTCCCGTGCATCAAAGCGGGATGCAGCCGCAAGCAGTTTTCCCATCTCGGTTCCGTCGAAGCTGTCCATCCGTTTGGCGAGGTAGTTCAGCTCTTGGATATTGGCATAAGTGCCTTCAATGGATTTCAGCCCCTTGGGACCAATGAGGTGATTGATGAATACCGTAGCTTTGTGTCCGACCTCATTCTGTTCCGTCAGTCGCATAATTTCATCATCGGTGCATGGAAATGATACGGTTTCAATATGGTTGCCGCCTGTCAAAAGGGTTGCTTTGATCTGTGTCATTTACATTCCTCCCATCGTCATGCCGTGTGTATGCGGCATTTCACTGAACTCATCCGAATTGCGAACAAAGTAGTTGTCGCCGCTGTTCCAGAAGTGGACATTCATAATGCCGTCCGGAATCCTGATATCCTGCTGTTCGGCTCCTTCGCCAAGCCCGTCCGAATTCTGACCGGTGATGAATTCCTTGAGTTCCGCTTCTTCATCTTCTGTCAGCGGCTCGGTCAGCGTTGTACGCACTCTGCCGAAGAGGACTCCGTCAAAGCTCTCAAAATCCCATTTCAGCGACTTGATCTTTGCGACCGCCGAATTGCTCCCGTCAAAGTATTCTGCCATGTCGGTGTCGTCACTTGCGGTGTAGGCATCAAACATGGCTCTGATCTCATCGGCATAATTATCCGCAAATCTGCCGTCAAGCTCACTGTCGGAATCGTAGTCAAGGTCACCGTATTCGTTGTATTCACAGATCGATACCGTCAGAGGAAAATAGTAATCCTCGGTCACATATTTCGGCTGAAAGTCCATGACTTTTTGGCAGAGAGAAGAAAGACTGTCCGGGGGATTTTGCGACAGCTCCGCCTTCAGTTTTTCCTTCTGCGTTTGAGGCAGCTCCCGATAGAGATCGAGCGTTGTGTTGACGCTGCCGAGACTGTCTTTGGGAGTAACCAGTGCCGTGAGTTCATTTTCAAAGTCACTCTCGCCGAAGAGCTTCACTTTGATATAATCTTCTTCCTCGTCCGAGCATGGGATGATGTGTGCCGGGGTTCTGATGCCGATCCGACTCAAAGAGCCTGCAAGCTCCATTCGGGAGGTCGGCAGTTCAAGGATGGCGGTCTGATCGTTTCTTGTGATGATTGCTTTCATGTTCGTTTTTTCCTTTCGTATAGAATTCATAGATTTCTTTGTCGTTTTCATTGAGGACGGGGGAGCGCGTGCGAATCTTATCTTCCAGGCAGCAGCAACGGGCGGTGCGGCATTTTCTGCGTCGGAAGTACAGGCAGTAGCTGCAGTCGCAATCTTCTTTTTTATAAATGTAACCGATGACGAACCTCCTTTCAGGCAGACACAAATATTTAACAAATAAAAATACGAAAAAAGGGCAGAAGGTGCGCAAAATCAGCGCACTTTCTGCCCTTAAAAACGGGTACTGCAGGGTTCAAATCCTGTCCGAAGCCGTTTTTTTGAAATGATATCTTTTTTTCTGCACTCTGTATCCGCAAACCTCATGATTGCGAAAAAGCGAGGAAACGCGAGAAAAACCCCCGAAATCGTGAGATTTCAGGGGTTCGAAGCCATGATATCTTTTTTGGCTTCACTATATGGCAGCGGTACTAGGATTCGAACCTAGGTAATGACGGAGTCAGAGTCCGTTGCCTTACCGCTTGGCGATACCGCTATACTGCTTTTCTTTTTAACGTACATATTATAGCAGAATCCGACGTCGTTGTCAATACTATTTCCCGAAAAAAACAAAATTATTCCGAGAAAATCCGCTCTAAAATGCCGCGCATGGTCTCATCCGGCTGAAATTTAAGCGCGCACCGCTCATCGCGGTCCGTTCTGCCTTCAGGGGGATCGCCCGCGGCAGACGCCGGAATGAAGACATACGCCTCACGCGGCAAAAGCTCCACGCACCTGTTGACCGTTACGACGCCCCGGTCTTTAAGCTCACGGCGCAAGGCGGGCGTATATTTTTCAAGCCTGCCGCCGCGCGCCTCAAAAACGCTCAGGCTCCTTTCACGCCGCAGGTCGGTAACGGCAAGCCATGCACCGTTTTCGTGCGCCGTGACTGTATATGCATACCGGCAGAGCAGAAATCTTGCCGCGACCATGAGCGCGGCGAGAGCCGCCGCCGCGCCTATGGCGCGGAGCGGCGCTTTGAGTGCCTCGAAGATCGGCATGATACAGCAGAACGTGACTGCGGACAGTGCCAGCACCACAGCCGCAGCGGGACGGCGGTCGGGCTTTGGCAGATATTCGTACCGCATTATCTCAGCTCGGCGATATCAAGTATCAGGCGCTCGGTCTTTTCCCAGCCGAGGCAGGGGTCGGTTATCGACTTTCCGTAAACGCCGTCCTCTATCTTCTGGCAGCCGTCCTCGATATAGGATTCTATCATAAGCCCCTTTACGAGCTTTGCGATATCGGCGGAATGGCGTGTGCTGTGGAGTATCTCCTTTGCTATACGGATCTGCTCAAGGTACTTTTTGCCCGAGTTCGAATGGTTGGTATCAACGATGACGGCAGGGTCTTTGAGTCCGCTGGCGGCATAAATACCGGCAAGCTGTGAGAGATCTTCATAGTGGTAGTTGGGGAACGACTGCCCCTGCTGGTTGACCCAGCCGCGCATTACGGCGTGTGCGAGCGGGTTGCCGTGACTTTCGACTTCCCAGCCGCCGTAGCTGAAGACATGCCCGGTCTGAGCCGCCTTTATTGCGTTGACCATTACCGACAAATCGCCGCTCGTCGGGTTTTTCATACCCACGGGCAGATCGAGTCCGCTGGCGGTCAGGCGGTGCTGCTGGTTTTCGACCGAGCGCGCGCCGACCGCAACATACGAAAGCACATCGGCAAGGTAGCGGTGATTTTCGGGGTAAAGCATCTCGTCGGCAGCGGAAAAGCCGGTCTCGGCAAGAGACTTTACGTGCAGGCGGCGTATCGCCATAAGTCCGCGAAGCATATCGGGCGATGCGTGCGGATCGCTCTGATGGAGCATTCCCTTATATCCTACGCCGGTCGTGCGCGGCTTGTTGGTGTAAATGCGGGGGATTATAAGGATCTTATCCTTTACCTTTTCCTGCACCTCGCGCAGACGCATGATATAATCAAGCACGGCGTCCTCGCGGTCGGCGGAGCAGGGACCGATGACAAGTACAAAGCGGTCGTCATCACCGGTAAACACGCGGCGTATCTCGGCATCGTTTTCTGCCTTTTTCTTTTTCATCTCCTCGGTGAGGGGATACATATTCATGATCTCCTCGGGGGCGGGAAGTCTGCGTTTGAATTCCATATTCATAATATAACAAGTCCTTTCATTTATCAAAATAACGTCTGCGCTCGGTAGAGAGGCGCATCATTTGCTTCATCGTTTCAACGTCGCCCCCGGCAAGGGCGCGGCGCAGGAGCGCAAAATGTTCAAGGAAGGTATCCATCTGCGAAAGCAGCTCCTCACGGTTCATAAGGAACAGCTCGCTCCACATATCCTCGTTTATTTTTGCGATACGGGTAAGATCGCGGAATGAATCACCGGTGTAATCCACAAGGTGATGCGACTCCTTGCAGGTCATAAGCACCACCGCGATGCAATGTGTGAGCTGAGACAGGAAGCCTATCATTTCGTCATGCTCTGCCGGGGACAGGCGGCTTATCGACCGCGCGCCGAGCGTGCGTCCCAGCTCCTCGCAAAGCGCCGTTGCCGCCTCGGTATTTTTATCCGTCGGCGTTACGATATAGTTTGCGCCGCAAAACAGATCGGCACGGGCGTTTTCAACGCCGCTGACCTCGCGCCCCGCCATGGGATGAGCGCCCACGAATTCGACGCCCTCCGGCATCATCGACTGCATCGGACCAACGATACCGGATTTCACGCCCGTGACATCGGTGACGAGCGCGCCGCGCTTTATATATTTTGCGTTTTCGGCGGCAAGCTCAAGCAGGATGTGTGGGTATAGCGCAAACACCACGATATCAAATCCGCCTATGTACGCGCCGTCCGGGGCGGTCCTGCCGTGGCGGATGAAGCCGTGACCGAGCGCATATTCAATTGCCCCGGCGCGCCGGTCTATCGCACCGACCTCGTAGCCCGCCGCGGACAGCGCCGCCGCGTAGCTCCCGCCTATAAGTCCAAGACCTATTATAAGAACTTTTTTGTTTTTGTCAAGCATTTTTCTGTACCCTTATATCCGCACCGAGCTTTGCAAGCTCCGAAAAAAAGTCCGGATAACTCTTTCTTACAGCCTCGGCTCCTGCGATCGTTCCGCCGACCCGTACCGCGCAGACGGCAAGCGCCATTACGATACGGTGATCTCCGTGAGACGAAAGCTCTCCGCACGGAGCATGAATCGCGCCGGGCGCCACATCCACAGTGTCCTCACCAACGGTAAGACGCGCACCGAACTTTGCCAGTTCCTCCGCCATTGCGTCGGCTCGGCGGCTTTCCTTTATGGCAAGCCGGCGTGTGCCGCTGAAATGCGCACCGTGTCCCGCCGCTGCCGCCGCCGCAAAAAGCACCGGCGCAAGATCGGGACAGTCCGAAAGCTCCGCCTCGGTATACCCCGCGGCAATCTGCCGCAAAAGCGTCAGGCACACACGGTCGCCCTGGAGACTGTCGGGATCAAGCCCGGTAACGGTCACACCGTCGCCGAGCGCAAGG
>CATYWI010000136.1 GCA_958414155.1 uncultured Anaerotruncus sp.
GGTTGCTTTACCCGCACATAAAGCTTGAGCTTTATCTCCCCTGCCCCAACCAGACGCGCAACTGGAGCAAGGACGATATAGATTCCTACAATTATATAAAGGAGCACGCCGATGTCGTAAAGGTCGTAAGTCCGGTGTACTTTTCGGGGTGCATGCATGTCCGCAACCGCACGCTCGTAAACGGCTCGGATGTCTGCGTTGCTTACTGCCGCGGCGGTTCGGGCGGGACATCATACACCGTAGACTACGCGAAAAAGCAGTATGTGGAGGTGATAAACCTCTATAAAACCCCATCCAAATATTTTTGATATCAAATTACCCGAAAGGACTGATAATACATGAAAAAAGCACTTATGTACGGCGCCGGAAACATCGGCAGAGGATTTATTGGCAAAAGATTTTATCTTTCAGGCTATAACACTGTTTTTGTTGACGTCAACACCGATATGGTAGAAAATCTACGTGACGCGCGGCAATGAATATGTTCCCGAGTGGGTCGAAAACTGCACTGCCGTCAACGGCAGAGATGAGGCGGCTGTTATCGAAGAAATTGTTTCCTGCGATATCATGGCTACGGCGCTCGGCGTAAATGTCCTGCCGCATGTGGCGTCTCTCATAGCCCGCGGCATACTTGCGCGCCGCGAGCGCACCGGAAAGCCCCTCAATATTCTTATCTGTGAAAATCTTATAGGCTCGGACAAGTATCTGCGCGGGCTGGTCGAGCCGTTTATTCCCGAGGAAGCAAAGGCGTATTTCCTTGACGAGGTCGGATTCGTCAGCGTGTCTGTCGGCATCACCGTACCGCCGACGCCGCAGAAGTTCCTTGACGAGAATCCCCTTGCCGTCTGCACCGACCTTTACCGCGAACTTCCCGCCGATGCACTGGGCTTCCGTCCGGTCGGCGCCCCCACGCCCGAGATAGACGGTATGGTGGTGTTCAGCCCGTTCGGCTTCTTCATCGAGCGCAAGCTGCTCATACATAACATGGGTCATGCGCTCATGGCGTATCTTGGATATCTCAAGCATTACAATTATATATATGAGGTCGCAGCCGACGGAGAGATCAAATATATCCTCACGCGTGCGCTCACCGAGTCGGCGCGTGCGCTTGCAAAGCGCCACGGCGCAGACCTTGACGGTGTTATGAACTTTGTTGAGACGCTGATCCCGAGACTTGATAATCCGTTGCTTGAGGACACGCTTTTCCGTGTCGGCCGCGATACAAAGCGTAAGCTCGGCGCCGGGGACAGACTTGGCGGCGCGTACCTCATGGTCCGTGAGCATGGCGGAGTGCCCGCGCACATTGCCGTTGGCATTGCCGCCGGCTACCTGTTCGACTGCCCCGAGGATCCGATAGCCGTTGAGGTGTCCTCCTTTGCCCGTGAGCATGGCATTGCTGCGGCGCTTGAAAAGTACAGTGGCATCACTGCGCCCGAGGACGTGGCGATGATAGGCGAGTTCTATGATATGCTTGACCGCCGCGCGCCGTTCTCCGAATTCGTTTCCGCACTCAACAGATATAAGAGCTGATCTGAGGCCCGGAAATATATACGCCCCCGCCACTGCCGCATTGCGGCAGTGGCGGGGGCGTATTCGGTCATGATCGACCGTTAACGGTGATTATTTTCTCTTCTTTATGACAAGAGCGGAGCCGAATATCGCACAGACTGCGACAGCGGCAACAGCCACGGAAGAGCCGCAGCCCTTCTTGGTTTCGGCAGCCTTGGTTGTCTCGGGAGCTTTGGTCTCCTCGGGAGCCTTGGTGGAGTCGTTCGCCTTTGTGGTGACCTCGGGAGCTTTGGTCTCCTCGGGTGCCTTTGTGGATTCGGGCTTGGGAGCCTCGGTCGTCACAGCGGGTGTTGTCTCCGGGGTTTTGAGTCTTGCCGCGATAGCGGAAACATATGCATCGACTACGGGCTTGCCGACCTCGGTAAGGGCAGCCATAAGCACCTGGTCAACGCCGCCGTTCGCGCCCTGGTCGCAGACGTAAAGCACGTCGTTGGCAACATACATACCGACTATCGAGTTCATGCCCGAAAACGCAAATGCGTCGCAGGTGTCGCTGACGTTGTTGGCGTCAAAATTGATAGTGGCAATGAGAGAGAGCGTAGCTTTGTCGTAAATGCACAGGCAGGTGGGGCCGGACTGAGAGGAAACAAGAATGTAGTTGTCCCACAGTTTTACAGCGTAGCCCTTGTTCTGCTTTACGGTGTTTATAACGCGCTTGCCGTCCTCGGAGATGACCATAAAGCCGGCGTCGGAGCCGGTGTAGCCCATGTAGATGGTCCCGTCCTCGTCAACGTCAAGGTAGTTGCCTTCCTTGAGGTTGAAGGGAGCCTTCTGGAGGTCTATTCTGCCGTTGTCGGCAAATGTGGTGTCGATAACGGGAGCGGTGGGATCGGTCACGTCAAATCTGTAAAGGAAGTCAACGTCGTAGTTTACGATGACGTACAGATAGTACTTGCCGGCGATCTCGCGCACCGCAACGCCGTTTATACCGGTTTTGGTGTTTTCATCGGTGGTGATGAATATCTGGCTGGATACGCACTTGAGCCAGCCGTCGCTGCCCTTTTCGTCGTATTTTACAACGTCGAGCGAGGCAAATGCCTTGTTGGAGCGGCTTGCAAGACCGACATAGAGATATCCGCGGTCATCGCAGGCAAGTCCCTTCGGGTAGGAAATGGAGCTTCCGTCAGCCTCGGTGTGCACATAGGTGCCGGCGAGCTTGCCGGTCTTGCCGTCAAACATTTCAACGGCAGAGGTGTTTCCGGGGTTGAGGTATCCGCCAAAGACATATGAGCCGTCGGGCGCTACGGCAAAGCCGCGCATTACCTGCTGACCGTGACCGAGCATGCCGTTAGTGTCAAGTTCGGCAAAGTTGTAGCCCATGGATGTCTGGGTGAAGATGTTGAACTTCAGACTGCTCCACGCATCGGCGGGAACAGCGGCGTATGCGGCGGTGCTGAACACTGTCGCAAGCAGGAGGCAAGCAAGGATACATGCGAAGATCCTTTTTTTCATAAGTAATACTCCTTTTGTTTTATTGCTTGTTTTATTTATATTCCCGGCGCCTTCTGCCCGTCGGTAATATACATGATAGTATGTGCGTCAGGGGGTAAGTCTGTCGGGACCGCGGAAGATGAATTCCGCTTCCTTTATGGATATACCGAGGAAGAGCATGGTGAGACGGTCAACGCCGACGCCGAAGCCGCCGTGAGGCGGGCAGCCGTAGCGGAAGAACTCGGTGTAGAACTTCACATCCTCGCCAAGTCCCTTTTCGGCGGCATTTGCGCAAAGCTCGGCATAGCGGTGCTCGCGCTGTGCACCGGAGGTGATCTCAACTCCGCGCCAGATAAGGTCGTAGCCCTGCGGCACACCGCCGCGGCGCATATGGTAGAAGGGGCGCTTGTCAGCGGCAAAGTCGGTGACAAAGAGGAACTCGTGACCGAACATTTCCTGCGCCAGCTTGTATGTCATGCGTTCCGCATCGGTGGTAAGGTCGCCCTTTTCGGACTCGGGCGCGGTGTAGCCGTAGCGGGCTTCAAGCTCGCGGTAGATATCGGCAACGCTCATAACGGGGAAGGGCTTGGTCGGCACAACGGTGTCAAGACCGTAAAGGCGCTTGATATCGTCGGCGTACTTCGGCACTATCTTCTCCATCATGTCGGTTATCATGTCCTCCTCAAACTTCATAACGTCGCGGAAGGAGTCGATATAGGAGAATTCAAGGTCAAGACCGGTAAATTCGGTCGCATGCTTGCTTGTGTGGGATTTTTCGGCGCGGAATACGGGCGCTACCTCAAAAACGCGCTCAAAGCCTGCCGCCATTGCCATCTGCTTGTAAAACTGCGGGGACTGAGCAAGATACGCGTCGCGGTCAAAGTAGCTGAGCTTAAAGACCTCGGAGCCGCTTTCGCTCGCCGCGCCGATGATCTTCGGTGAATGGAATTCAAGGAAATGACGGTCGAGCAGGAACTGGCGCATTGCGGCAACCATGTCTGTCTGGAGCTTGAATATGAGGGTGTTGCGTTCGGTACGGAGGTCTACCCAGCGGTAGTCAAGGCGGGAGTCTATTGCGGAATCGGGCTTGATGGGAAGCGCGTCAGCTATCGATTCTATGTGCATGGATGAGGGAAGGATCTCAATGCCGCCCAGCTTTACATAATCGTTGGCAACGGCTTCGCCCTCGACGGTAACTACCGAGTCGATGGTGAGCTGATCTACGATAGCGGACATCTCGGCGCTCTTTTCTTTTTCAAGAGTGACCTGTATCTTGCCGCTTATGTCGCGGATAACAAGAAAAGCCATTGTGCGTTTGTTGCGTAGATTTTCAACAAATCCCTGAATTTTCACCTGGCTGCCGGGAGTCACAGCATTTATGTAGGTGCGTTCCATTTTAATACCATACCTTTCAAGCGAGTAAAATGTAACAGTAATCTATTCAATACATTGTAACACATACGGAGCGCACTGTCAAGTAAAATGTGTGTAAAGTCGAAAAAATGCGGTCATTCTGCGGCATATACGCCGTTTATAGCCTTGCGAGCGGGCGTGGACCGACCGGGCCGCTCGCACCGACGGTATCGGTCTGATTTTAAGTGGCTGTAAAAAGCGCCGGCTTTTTAACAGCCCCCGGAATGCTCCCCGGAGGTGTCGGCAGTCCCGGAATACTGTCGGAAAAGCCGTCACAATGTCGGAGCATACTTGTTTTTATTCTATATGAGGTGAGCAGACTATTCAGCTATGGCATCCTCTACGGCATTCATGAAATGGATCAGCGCCAGACCGCCGTCATTGCAAAGACCGGCAAAGCACTCTGCCTTCTTCCTGTCAAAAAACACATCCGAAAAGCCGGAAAGTATTTCGCCCGTTGCGCAGGCTTGAGTCGGTTTGAATGTGTGGAGGGGAAGACAAAATAATGGGATAGCCCCCTGTGGGGGCTACCCCATTATTTTGTCAATGACGAACAAAAAGGAGCGTCTTTTTAAGCCGAAAAGGGGGCAGGCGTC
>CATYWI010000137.1 GCA_958414155.1 uncultured Anaerotruncus sp.
GCTCGACACACGCAACGCGATATTCGTTTCAAGATCCGGCAAGGTATCGACCATCGACGGGATAGATAAATGGATCAATCAGGGCTTTGGTTACAGCTCGGAACAGAAGACTATCTATGTTCCGATATATGACGGCACAAAGAAAAACGACAACGCCATTCTCATTTACAATGTTGCCGACAAGCTGACTGCCGCAAGGCTCGATTCAAAAAAGAACTATACTAACGATGTGCTTTTCCCGCTTGTAGAGACGCTGCGCATCACCAACTCCTCCTACGAGCTTTTTGAAGTGGAGTCCTGCGGCTTCCGCACCGGTCAGGGAACGAGCGGCGATCTTGCGCTTTACTTCAATATCAACGGCAGAAAAAACAATAAGGATTGCGACGCCATATGGCGCATATCCTCCTTCACCCGCAAGTCGTCTGCGCCGTCCGCTATGATCGACAGCAGCAGTATAACCTACAAGGTGAAGTACGATAATAACTGCTCGAAGAAAGAAAACGTCGCGGATACCTACCACATAAAGGGCATCTCTGCTCGCTTGCGCACCAACGAATTCACAAGAGCGGGCTATACCTTTATAGGCTGGCACCTTACGCGCGGCGATAAGAAATGGCTTTATGTCACGCTTGACGGAAGCACCAGGTGGTACAAAAAGGGCACACAGCCGGCGGGCGCGCGTCTTGCTCTTTACGAGGACGGCAGAAAGGTCTCCGCGCTCACCGGAACGAAGGGCGATACAGTGATCTGCTATGCACAGTGGCAGCCTGTATCCACGGGTACAAAGAGCTACTATATCCGCTACGATGCCAACGGCGGCAGTGGCACGATGGCTGACACCAAGGTCGTATACGGCACGTCAACGGCGATACGCCAGAATGCTTTTTCAAGGAGCGGCTATACCTTCGGCGGCTGGAACGCCTACCGCATGTCGGATAACAGCTGGCTCTATGTGAACAATTCCACCGGAGCCAACAAATGGATCCCCGCGGGTTCCTCCACAGCCGGATACAGGCTGAAGGTGTATTCAAACGGCTGCAAGGTAGCCAAAACCTCATCGACCGACCGCGACATAGTTACATTCTACGCAGTCTGGAAGACCAAATAAAATATACAAGCGGCTGCCGCGCAAACGCGCGACAGCCGCTTGTGCTATGTCGCGCGGCGGATATACATTAACTGTTGATTTTGCCCGCGCGAAGTGGTATAATTAGGACAGTACAAAATTCGACATTCCGAAAGGGAAAAGCAAATGAAACACGCAAAAAGGATCCTGGCGGCATTGGTCGCCGCACTGACCGTTGCCGCTCTTGCCGTCCCCTGTATTCTCTCCGCGTCGGCGCTACCCGATTACAAGCCGAGCGAGGGCTACGCGACAAGCAAATTTTACGCTGCGCTGAAGGCTTACAGTCTGACCGGCGACCAGCGCGGCGACACGGTGGCTGTCGCGCTCACTCAGCTCGGCTACCACGAGGGGAACAGCGAGCTTGATTTTGACGGTCTCAACACCGCGGGCGAAAAAAACTTTGTTGAATACAACCGCATATACGGCAAGGTCGATAACGGCGAGGGCAACGGCGTGAGCTACGGCTACGCATGGTGCGCGGCGTTCGTCTCTTACTGCCTGCGCGCGGCAGGCGTGGCGGAATCCGCCGCCGTGACCGAAATAAGCTGCAGCCGCATGGTAAACTGGTACCGCTCGGTCAAGGGACGCGCCGCATGGCAGGAAAAAACCTATACCCCCAAGACCGGAGACGTGATATTCTTCAAAACAGGCACCGGCAACTCGGTCTCTACTCATGTGGGACTTGTCGTAGGCATAAAGGACGGCAGCATATACACCGTTGAGGGCAACAGCGGCGGTGTTGTGGGCATGCACAGATACGCCGCCGACAACAGCACCATAGTAGGCTACGGTATCCCCGATTACGGCGGCACGCCCGCCGCATCCTACAACTTCACGCTTGAGGCGCTCGATGAGCGGCTCGGCGTATACTACACGACCGCCGGCAGCGGACTCAACTTCCGTTCGACTCCCGGCACATCGGGACAAAAGCTGACCGACCCGCTCCCCTACGGCACGCGCGTTGAAATAACCGAGATCCGCGACGGCTGGGGAAAAACCGTATACAGCGGAAAGACCGGCTGGATCTCCATGTCCTATGTCATGCACGAGGACGACCTTGTGTATTCCGTCTATTTTAAAAGCAAATGGGGCAAGGTGCCGCTTCCCGCGCGTAAAAAGCCGGGCGAAACGGTAACGATAAGCGACGTTGTGCCCGAGGAACCGGGCTACATATTCGTCGGCTGGGTCAATGAGGAGGTATCCGATGATGTGGCGTTCCGTCCCGGCGACAGCTACACGGCGGACGCAACGGTAGAGCTGACCGCAAAGTTCGAGCGTGCGGAATACAGTGTTGTTTTCAAAAATGACGACGGTAAGCTCCTCTCCAGCGGCACATATTATTGGGGAGATAAACTGCGCCTGCCCGAGGAGCCGGTGAAGCCCGACGACGGCGAGTTCGGCTACACCTTTATCGGCTGGGACCGCGACCTTGCCGAGCGCGTCACCGAGGATGCGACCTACACGGCGCGGTATGAGAAAACGGCGCTGCAAAAGCCCGCCGATACCGGCGGCACGAAGGACGGATGCGGCTCGTCCGTATCGCTCCTGATACCCGCAATGGCGGCGGTATGTGGCGCTGCAATTCTGATAAAAAAGAAAAAAACCGCATTTTAAGGGCGTTCCGGACATCTTTTCTCGGCTTTCCTATTGATTTTTCGGCGCAAATAGAGTAAAATATATTATTGTATGAATATAATCGACGCGGAGAATGGAGCCACGGCTTCAAATACACCATTCCGCGGCGCGTCGGGCATTTTGCCGCGACGCAAGAAAGGCATTAAAATGGCACTTGTTACGACCACGGAAATGTTCCGGAAGGCATATGAGGGCGGTTACGCCATCGGTGCTTTCAACATCAACAACATGGAAATAATCCAGGCGATAACCGAGGCGGCGGCTGAGGAAAAGTCTCCCGTCATCCTTCAGGTCTCTGCCGGCGCACGCAAATATGCCAAGCCCGCATACCTGCTCGGTCTTGCCGAGGCTGCCGTAAAGGACAGCGGCGTTGACTTCGCTCTTCACCTTGACCACGGCGCAGATTTCGATATCTGCAAGTCCTGCATCGACGGCGGCTTCACCTCCGTTATGATCGACGGCTCCAAGCATTCCTTTGAGGACAACATTGCTCTTACCAAGAAGGTAGTTGAATACGCTCACGCCCACGGCGTGGTCGTTGAGGGCGAGCTGGGCAAGCTCGCGGGCATAGAGGACGACGTAAATGTAAGCGCCGAGGATTCCTCCTACACCCGTCCCGAGGAAGTTGAAGAATTCGTCACCCGCACCGGTGTTGACTCTCTTGCTATCGCCATCGGTACCTCTCACGGCGCATACAAGTTCACACCCGAGCAGTGCACCCGCAATGCAGACGGTGTTCTTATTCCGCCTCCGCTCCGCTTCGATATCCTCAAGGAGATCGAGCAGAGACTCCCCGGCTTCCCCATCGTTCTTCACGGCGCATCCTCTGTTCCGCAGGAATTCGTCCGTGAGATCAACGCCCTCGGCGGCAAGCTTCCCGATGCCATCGGCATTCCCGAGACCGAGCTTCGCCAGGCTGCTCAGATGGCTGTCTGCAAGATCAACATCGACTCCGATATCCGTCTTGCAATGACCGCCGCTATCCGCCGCGTATTTGCCGAGAAGCCCGAAGCCTTTGACCCGAGAGAGTATCTCGGCGCCGGACGCACCGCCGTCAAGGAAATGGTCATCCATAAGATCCGTGACGTCCTCGGCTCTGCCGGAAAAGCCTGATCTGTAAAAATCACACCGGGGTGTCGCGCTTTCTGCGGCAGCCCCGGTTTATTATATTTATATGGAATAAGGAGAACGACATGACAAAGTACGGAATACATCTCGGAAAGATAGATACCGACCCGCGTGAAAGCCTTGAAGCAATAAAGGCTGCCGGCTTTGATGCGGTTCTGCTTCACCTCGGCGGCAAATATCCGGACCGTGACCTTGCCGATGCGGTAGCCGGGGCGGGACTTGTCATCGACAATGTTCACGCACCGTGGGACGGCATAAATCACATCTGGCGCGAGGGTGAGCGCGGAGAGGCGGTAACGGAACGCCTGCTGGGGCATATGGAAGCATGCGCCTCGCTCGGCGTAAAGCGCGTGGTTTACCACGTCTCGGCGGGAAATAATTATCCGCCTATAAGCGAGATCGGGATCGACCGCATAAAGCGGATGGTGGATGCGGCTGAACGCCTCGGCGTGGATATGTGCCTTGAAAATCAGCGCTTTTTCCACTTTATAGACTATATTTATTACAGGATAGATTCACCACGCCTGCGTTTTTGCTATGACAGCGGACATGAGGCGTGCTTTTCGCAGACAAAGCTGGCGTTGCCAAAGTACCGTGACCGCCTGTCGGCGCTTCATCTCCATGATAACGACGGCGAGTATGAGCATGACGAGCACCTTCTGCCGGGATACTCCACCGGCGTTGACTGGGATTACGTCCGCCGCAATATCGCAGACTATGACGGTGTGATATCGCTTGAGGTGAGATATATAAACGGTATGTCATATGATGAATTCTATGCCGCGGCAATTAAGGCGGCACGGTTTGTAAAGCAGTGATCGCTTACCGCCTTGCGTGAGGAAACGCACTATACGCGACTTGACTGAAATTTTTCTCACTTTTTTTCAATAAGCTATTGCAAAGAGCGCATCTTTGTGGTATGATATGACTTGTGGTTTCAATCCGCGGTTTGTATGCATACGGGGGTGTAGCTCAGTTGGGAGAGCGCTGCGTTCGCAACGCAGAGGTCATGGGTTCGAATCCCACCATCTCCACCAATAAAAGGCAGTCGGCTTTTGCCGACTGCCTTTTATTGCTGAAGTCCT
>CATYWI010000138.1 GCA_958414155.1 uncultured Anaerotruncus sp.
ACTCGGTTTGCGGGACATCGGTCGTTTGCTCGGGAGTCTTCTCAGCTTTCAGTGTCACGACCTCGGTGGCTTTCGAATAGCTCTTTCCGCCCGCTTTGGCTGTGTACGTGAATATTACAGAGGCGCTTCCGGAGCCTGTGTATGTGATTTTTCCGCTTTCGGGATCAAGCGCGATGGTAAGGTCCCCACTGCCTTCTATCACGTGCATGGCGACCTTGCCGGTCACGTCGGTCGCTGTCCTGCCGTATGTCTCGGAGCTTATAACAGGGGATTCTCCCGCACTGAGGTCATAGGTGGACTTGTCTGCCGAAAGACGGCGTATGAAGTTCTTGGCGTACTGCGAGTAGTTTGTGGTTATGCCGTATGTTCCGGACAGGAAATAGCTGATAAGATCTGCCTGGGGGTTTATCGTCCACGGCCACACGGTAACGCCGCGGTAGGAAAGGGCTTTTATAAGTCCGGCATCGAACTTTCCCTTGTTGTATGTCGGGTTGATCGTGGTGCCGTTTTTCTGGACCGCATCGAGGATGCCGACAAGGGAATTTTCAAGATTTGCGCTTGAATACTGATTGTTTGATGTCAGATATCCTGCCGATACCTCCGGCATCTGCTCGTGGAAGAGCTTTATCTGTGCCGCGTGGAAGGATATCACCACCATCTTGCCTTCGTAGTTGTATTCCTTTATCAGCTTTACAAGCGCGGGAATGAGCTTGGGATCTCCGGATTTCAGCTCAACGACGAGCTTTACATCCTTATCGCCGAAGGCCTGGAAATAGTCCTCAAGCGTGGGGATCGGCTCACCCTTCGAAATGTTTTTATTGCTTATGACTTTGAACTTTGAAAGCTGGGCGCGCGTCATCGAGGCAATGGCTCCGCTGCCGTTGGTGGTGGCGTCGATAGTCGCATTGTGCATTACCATAAGCACGCCGTCGCGCGAGAGATGAATGTCGTTTTCTATCATCGTCGCGCCTTCTTCATATGCCTTGAGCGAGCCGGCAATGGTGTTTTCATGCGCAAGCGACGGCACGCCGCGATGTCCGATGATGCCGGGAGCGCGTATGAGGGTGTTTTCGGCAAAGTACTCCGCCATACACGTCTCAAGCTGTTTGCGGTCGCCCGTTATCACGCCGTTCACACCGGTGGCAACAGCCGATACAAGGTCGGTCCGGGAGTCCGAGGCGGCGGTGAGCCATACGGTCATGAACTGTGCCTGGAGGTATTCAACGCTTTCGCGTGAGGCGATGGGCGCAGGGAGGAGCATTACGCGGCATCCCGCTTTGTTGGTCTTGGCGCGCATTTCGTCAAGCTCGGCGGACGATGAGGGAACTGCGGACTGCTCCGAAAAGTCCATAACGCCGCGCAGGTGGTACCAGATGTTCCGTGCAGATCTTATGATATCGGCGTTGTTTGATATGATGAACGCGTCGCGTATGTCATTTTCCTTGAGGTACATCGCAAGTGCCGTGGCGGCTTGGGCGTCTGCGGGACTGAACGCGGGGATCACCTTGCCGTCCAGTGCCGTAAGCGCATCGCCGAGTGCGGCGATCTTTTTGCCGTCCGCGGTAATATCAAGCGCAGAGGTCACACTCATTATTGCCACGGCGGGTGAATCGGCAGTTATGCCCTTCAGAATTTCGTCGGAGGCGATATCGGTTATAATCGACGGTGCAAGGACCAGGTTGGTATTGGGGTCGCGCACATCGGCAAAGGCTCCGGTGCGTTTGCCGTCGGTACTTTTTACCTTACCGGTCGTGACATTGACCTCATCTACCGTCAGGCGGCAGCCGTTTGCCTGAAATCCGCAGGCGCCGGTGACATAGGTGACAGCGCTTTCTGTCAGCTGGGTTTTGCCGTTTATGAGATATACTATCTCACTTCCGGATACATCGGCGGTCAGCGTATTGTATTCCGACGAATTTATTGATGACGCCGCCTTCTGCGTTACGTTCCACTTGTTTGCAGTGGTGCGCTCGGCGATCTCCGTGCCGTTCGCGAGCGACGCCGAGGAGCGCAGGCAGATCTGCATATACGGGTAATTGTTCGCGGTCTGAACGCGAAGCATGACCGATGCCCACCGCTTTGTGTTTTGGGCGGCGTCTATTTTCATTTTTGCCGTTATCTTTATGTCTCCGAAGCCGTCAAGGTACTCGGGAAGCAGGACGCGAGCGTATGCGCGGGTGGATGCCGAGGCGTCAAGCACAAGCACGCCGTCTCCGTCATACGATACCTTTCCGCCTGCCGTCTCCTCTATCGTGCGTATCCCGTCGGCGGTATTGGAGGAAAAATCGTTGCGATAAAGCACGTATTCGGTCTCGCCCGGAGCGCGCACGGTAAGACAAACTGTCTTTTTCTTTCCGTTTGTCTCGGCGGTGAGTAGGTAAACGCCGGCGGCGGGGGATACCTTGCCGTTCTTTATCTCAATGTCTGAGGACGACCAGGTTACCTTGTCTGCGGCGGTGGTCTTTCCGTTTTCAAACTGGACCGAAAATGCAGTGAGCGTCACTTCGTCCCCTGCGTCGGCGCATATCGCGGGGCAGGTGAACGGTACTGTGTTGTTGTTTGCCGCAGATACAGGTGCCGCCGCAGCTGTTATCGGCAGCAGGGTGGCGATCATCATCAATGCGACAATAACTGCGGATGCCGTCCGCGGTCCGGACTTGCGTATTTTCATGTGGATATTCCCCTTCTTTCTGAATCTCTCCGGGTACATTATACACGTAGTGCGTGCTTTTGTCAAGCCGGGCGGCGGATTGTAAAGAATTCATAAACACTTGCGCTAAAATTACGTCGGGAGTTGATTTTTCGGGATTTTTGTGATATTATATTAATGTAATAACTGCGCGCGACGCAGTATATTCCGGGGTGCGCTGACGAAGCCTCGGCAGAAAGGCAATTTTGTAAAAGTGAACTATGACGTTATAATTGTCGGGGCGGGTCCCGGCGGGATTTTTTCGGCTTATGAGCTTGTAAAGCTGACAAAAAGCAAGAATAAAAACGCGAAGATCGCAATATTCGAGGCGGGCGCGCCGCTTGAAAAGCGTCACTGCCCGATAGACGGCGAAAAGGTCAAGTCCTGCATTGGCTGTAAGCATTGCAGCATTATGAAAGGCTTCGGTGGAGCCGGAGCGTTTTCTGACGGCAAATACAACATAACCACACAGTTCGGCGGCACGCTGCACGATCACATCGGCAAAAAGACCGCGCTTGAGCTTATGCATTATGTGGATGAAATAAATATTTCCCACGGCGGAGAGGGCACAAAGCTCTACACCACCGCCAACTCGGATATAAAGACGCTCTGCATGCAGAACGGACTGTATCTGCTTGACGCATCGGTGCGTCATCTCGGTACAGACAAGAACTATGTCGTGCTTCAGAATCTTTATAACGAGCTTAAGGAGCAGGTGGATTTTCAGTTTTACACTGAGGCTACGTCGGTAGAGAAGAACGGCGACGGTTACACCGTGACCACCGACCGCGGCAGTTATACCTGCCGCGTGTGTGTGATATCCGGCGGCAGAAGCGGCAGCAAGTGGATGGAAAAGGTCTCACACGACCTCAAAATACCCACTATGTCCAACCGCGTTGATATCGGCGTCCGTGTGGAGCTTCCATATGAGATCTTTGCGCACCTTACCGACGAGCTGTACGAGAGCAAGATAGTCTACCGTACCGAAAAGTTCCAGGATCTTGTGCGTACTTTCTGCATGAACCCACGCGGCGCGGTGGTCAACGAAAATACGAACGGTATCGTCACGGTAAACGGTCACAGCTACGAGGATCCCGCAAAATACACGCGTAACACCAACTTTGCGCTGCTTGTTGCAAAGCATTTCTCCGAGCCGTTCCGCGACAGCAACGGCTACGGCGAGAGCATAGCAAGGCTTTCGAATATGCTTGGCGGCGGCGTTATGGTACAGCGCTTCGGCGATCTTATGCGCGGTCAGCGCTCAACGCATTCGCGTATAGATGAGGGCTTTGTGACGCCTACGCTTACGGCAACACCCGGAGATCTTTCGCTCGTAATGCCCAAGCGCATACTTGACGGCATCGTTGAGATGATCTATGCGCTTGACAAGATCGCTCCCGGAACCGCCAACGACGATACGCTGCTTTACGGTGTTGAAGTCAAGTTCTACAATATGGAAGTCGCCATAGACGAGAATCTTGAAACGCTTCATCGCGGTCTGTTCGTTATCGGCGACTGTGGCGGAGTTACGCATTCTCTTTCACAGGCATCTGCCAGCGGCGTGCATGTTGCAAGATACATCGCGGAAAAATACTTCTGATGACATTCGGACATTCGTCCGCAGGATAATATCACAGTCCGGCAACGGGCAAGAAAGGAAAGGTCATTTCATTGAATAACGAACCCAATTTTAACGGTCAGACAGACGTACAGGACCACGCTCCTCAGAATACTCCGGATTCCGCACAGCAGAGTGCACCGGGCAGTTATGCTCCCGATCCGTTTGCGGATAACGGAAAAAAGCCCGGTCGCGGATTTGCCATTGCATCGCTCGTCCTCGGCATTCTCTCGGCAGTCGGACTTTGCTGCTGCTGCACGATCCCGGCGATAAGTGCAGCACTTGGTATCGTGGCGATAGTGCTTGCGATAATCTACTCCCAAAAGGCGGGCAAGCTGGACGGCATGGCGCTGGCGGGACTCATCCTCGGCATAATCGGCATTGTTGTTGCGCTTTCGCTGATGATAATCGTTGCTCTCAACTCCGATGCGATAAATGCCGCGCTCAAAGAATTCATGAACAACTTCAAGAATCAGTATCCGGACAGCGATTTCGGATATCCCGGCTGGTAATACAACGATCAGGGAGCCGCATGGCGGCTCCCTGATTTATATATTAATGCGTGCTTCTTCCGACAAGCAGAAGATATTCGTCGTAGCTCATCATTATCCTGAGCGCCGCAAGTAGCGCATTGGCGCTCATTCCCGGCGGCAAACCGGCTT
>CATYWI010000139.1 GCA_958414155.1 uncultured Anaerotruncus sp.
CAACGTCTCCCTCCTTTATCGGCGCCGCAACGCTTTCGGGGAGCGAAGGCGTCGCCGCGACCTTTTTTTCATCTCCTTTTTTAACGACTGCCGTAAAGTCGCCGTGCACGGTGTGGAGGGTATTGATCACACCGCCCGTGACGCCAAGCTCCGCGTCATCTCCCGCCGGGTATGTATAGACGGAATAATTTGCAAAACCCCAGTCAAGCAGCGCCGCAGCCGACGAATTTCGCGCATCGCGCGTGGGAGCAGCCATTATTACGGCGATGAGCGACATACCGTCGCGCTCCGCCGTAGCGCTCATGCAGAATTTTGCCTTCGAGGTGGAGCCTGTCTTAAGCCCGGTCGCGCCGCGGTAAAAACGAATGAGCCGGTTGGTATTGGTCAGTCCGAACGCGCCGTCACGCACCGTGTCCATCCATGTGGAGCTGAATTCCAGTATTTTTTTATGCTTTATCAACTCGCGCGACATTATGGCGATATCGCGCGCCGAAAGCACGTGATCTGTAACAGTATCGTCAAGACCGTTCGTATTCTCAAAATGCGCAGTCTTCATGCCAAGCTCGGAGGCGCGGCGGTTCATTTCGGCAACGAACGCCTCCTCGCTCCCCGCCACCGCCTCGGCAAGCACAACGGCAGCATCGTTGGCTGAGGCTATCACCACGGATTTTATCAGATCCTCGGCGCGCATTTGTTCTCCCTCTTTGAGATATATCTGCGAGCCGCCCATTTGGGATGCGCGGGTCGATGTCGTAAGCACAGTATCAAGTCCGAGCACACCGCGCTCCATTGCCTCCATCACCAGGAGCAGTGTCATTATCTTTGTGACCGACGCTGGCGGCAGCGCCTCGTCGGCGTTCTTTTCGTACAACACCTTGCCTGTGGACGCCTCCATGAGGATAGCGGACGCGCAGTCAAGCCCCAGCTCCGGTGCAGTACTGCCCGACGATGCGCCGGCAGTCACAGGGAATGCCGCCGCAGTCAGCATGACGGCGGCAAGAAGGCATGAAATGCAGGATATGATTTTCCCGATTTTATTTTTCATAAAAAAAGACCGTTCCTTTCACTAATCTCTAAAAAGATTTATATGAAAGGAACGGGTCGATTAGCACACATACCGGATCATAAAAGCCGTATCCGGCACTATTTCCGGCACCTGCGTGCTTTTTTATGAAAAAACGTATTCGGTAAAGCTGCGGTACACATCGCCGGGGCGCAAAACGGTATTGCAGATATCGTTGAGCGCAGGCTGATTTACCGCATCCGGTGCAGCCTCGGTCTCAAGGCAGAGCGCCGCACGCTTTGCCTGCGGCTCTCCGCCGCGGAACGGGAAGCGCGGATCGCCGAGGAAATTGCCGGTATAAAGCTGAACTCCGGGACGGTCGGTATACATACGCATGGTAATCCCGCTCACGTCTCCGCGAAGCACTGCGCGCTCGTCGCTCTCGGGATCCTGCGCTCCGGCAAAAAGCATACAGTGGTCATAGCCTCCGGCAAGCTCCAGATCGCGGCAGTCCGCATTTATATCACTGCCTACCGTCTTTCCGGCGCGGAAGTCGAACGGCGTTCCGGCAACGCTCTTTATCTCACCGGTCGGGATAAGACCGGGATCGGTCGGCAGATATCTGTCGGCGGCAAGCATGAGGGTATGGTCAAGTATATTTCCCTCTCCGTTGAGATTGAAATACATATGATTGGTCAGATTGATCGGCGTGGGCGCTCCTGTCACGGCGAGATATTCGAGCCGCAATCCGCCGCGCGCGGTGAGTGTATATCTCACGGTAGCCACAACGCTTCCGGGATAGCCCTCCTCTCCGTCGGGTGAAATACGCGTGAGAGTGAGCGACGGCTCTTCGGCATCCTTCACCTCGGCACGCCATATATGCTTGTCAAATCCGAACTTTCCGCCGTGCAGATGATTTTCGCCGTTGTTACAGAAAAGGGTATATTCGTTTCCGTCAAGCGTGAATCTGCCCTTTGCAATGCGGTTGCCGACTCTGCCCACGACTGCGCCGAGATATCCGTCGGCATTAAGATAGCTTTCCGGTGTGTCGTATCCGCGGACAACGCTTATCTCGCCCGCAGCTCCTCTGTCGAGCCTTATATCGGCAACGGTCGCGCCGAGATCGAGTATCTTCACGGTCATCCCGCCGCGCTTGAGAGTATAAACGGTAACGGCTCTTCCGTCCGGCGTTACGCCGAACGGATCATGCCTTATATAATGCTCCATATCTCACTCACCGTAGCCGTCGGGATTCATCGACTGCCAGTGGTATGCGTCACGGCACATCTGTTCAATGCCGTATTCGGCGTGCCAGCCAAGCTTTTCGGCAGCAAGAGTGGGATCGGCGTAGCACTCGGCAATATCGCCGGGGCGGCGTGCGACGATACGGTAAGGGACATTTTTACCGGTAGCAGCTTCATACGCCTTTACGATATCCAGCACCGAGTAACCGACGCCCGTGCCTATGTTATAATATTCGGTACCCGTGACAGCCGCCGCGCGCTCAATGGCTTTTAGGTGGGCGCGGGCGAGATCGACTACATGGATATAGTCGCGCACGCCGGTACCGTCATGCGTGGGATAGTCGTTGCCGTACACCATAAGCTCCTTGAGCTTTCCGACAGCTACCTGCGATATGTACGGGAGAAGGTTGTTCGGGATACCCTTGGGATCCTCGCCGATAAGTCCGCTTGAATGCGCGCCTATCGGATTGAAGTAACGAAGGATGGAAACACTCTTTATATCACCGGCACGGCGGCAGTCGTCAAGTATACGCTCGATCATAAGCTTTGTCTCACCGTAGGGATTGGTAGTGGAAAGCGGGAAATCCTCGCGTATCGGGACCGTTTTCGGGTTGCCGTAAACGGTCGCGGATGAAGAGAATACAACCGTCCCCACGCAGTGCTTCTTCATCGAATCTATAAGATTGAGCGTTGAGACAAGATTGTTGCGATAATATCTTGCGGGCTGCTCCACCGACTCGCCGACAGCTTTGAGTCCCGCAAAATGTATCACCGCATCTATATGCTCACGCGCAAATACGGCATCAAGCGCCTCGGCATCGCACATATCGCACTCATAGACTCTGAAGTCGCGCCCCGTGATTTTTTTGACTCTTTCGTTCACGCAGGGCTTGCTGTTAATGTAGTTGTCCACCACAACAACGTCATATCCGCCTTCAAGCAGTTCGACAACAGTGTGGGAACCTATAAACCCGGCTCCGCCGGTAACAAGAATGGACATCGTTTTATTCTCCGGTTAAGTAAAATTGATTCAAAGATATTTTTTTATTATATTGCACATCAGGGGCATCTTCTCTTCCATGTCAGCCACAAGTCTGAACTGGTTGCGCGCACGGTCAAGATTCTGTTCCGGATAGTGTATTCTGAAATATGTATCGCCGTCAAGATAGTCGGCAAGGAAGCGCAGACCGGTCTCAAGCGTGATAACGAGCGCTCCCATGGGAAGCTCGTTTATCTCGGCGTCGCCGAGCGAACCTTCAAGCCCGCCGATAAAGCCGCCCGCGAATGCGTCAAACATTTCCTCGCGCATGAACACGCGGGAAAGATCGCGTTCGTCCTCCGCCGCACTCGAAGCGCCGAATCGGATCGCATCGCCGAAGTCAAACAGCACGGAACCGGGCATTACAGTGTCCAGGTCGATAACGCATATCGGCTTGCCGGTCGCCTTGTCGATAAGGATATTGTTGAGCTTTGTATCGTTATGTGTGACGCGCAACGGCAGCGTACCGTCCGCTATACGGTCTATTATATATGAACATACCTCACGGTGCGCCTTGGCAAATTCTATCGCATCGGCGGCATTTGCGGCGCGTCCTGATGCGTTGCGGGCAAGAGCCGCCTCAAAATCTGCGTATCTGCTGGGCGTGTTGTGAAAATTCGGTATAGTCTCGCAAAGACTTGCCGCATCGTAATCGGCAAGCTGCATCTGGAAATGACCGAAGGCGCCGCCTACGCTGCGGAACACCTCGGGCGATCCGGCAGACTGATAGCTTTCAACGCCGCCAACATAAACATACTCGCGCCATGCGCTGCCGTCCGTGTCGGTATAGTAGCTTTTGCCGTCGGTCGTGCGCAGGAAGCGAAGCGTACCGCGGTCTGCATCGCCGCCCTCGGCGATCAGCTTGCGTCTTATATGCTCGGTAACGCCGATCACATTATCCATAAGACCGGCAGGATTCCTGAATATCGATGTGTTTATCTTTTGCAGAACATATCTGTCGCCTTTTTCGGCGGTCACAAAATATGTACCGTTTATATGTCCTTCGGTGCATTCATTGAATGACACGGGAGATGACGAAACGCGGAACTTTGCCGCTATTTTCAGTATATCATTGCTCATATGTCGTATCGTCTCCTTGCTTTTGATTTTTCAGATCTCGAGCCGCTCGGGATATTCGCCGGCGGCGATAAGAGCGCGGATGCTTTGCTTTACGTGTTCTTTATCTGCGGCATACGTTACGCCGTACCATTTTGAGCCTGTCATTTCGACGGCAATATCAATTATACCTTTTTTTGCGAGCGTGTCAAGAGCAAACGGCAGATAAAATTCAGACTTCATCGGATCGGCGAGCGATGACAGGAATCCGCGGAAGCCTTCTTCGATATGACCGAACACCTCCGGCACAAGACCGAAGCAGTTCATTGACGCTATGGCATCAAACTCCAGCTCATGCCATGCACCGTCATCCTCGTATTCCGCATGCGTACCGTCAGCCGAGCGGCGGATAGCCGTGCGCTCGGTCACATTCAGAAGCCTGCCGTCCTGCGCGGTGCATATGCCGCGTGAGACGGTCCCGTTTTCGGTAAGTGTATTACCGAGTCTGAAGCCGACCATACAGCAGTCAAACGCACCGCGTGCGTTGCGGTGCCGTTCAGCCTCGGCGCGGCGAAGATGCTCCGCGGCTATGGCTATCGTCTCTCTGCCGTAAAAATCATC
>CATYWI010000140.1 GCA_958414155.1 uncultured Anaerotruncus sp.
TGCCGTTCAGACCATATATAGCGTTATTGGAGAGCAGTCTGCCGAACTCCATCCACGGGAAGCCGTCGTCGGTACGTCCGGCGTTGGGCCAGACCGACGCCTTGATGCGGAAATATTCCTTTGCCTCGGCTGAAAGCGCGCTGTCATTCGGGTCACCGATAATCATCGGCTTACCGTCCCACATATACCACAGCTCCGAAAGCCGCGGGTACCGGCGGTTGAGCGCCTGATTGTTGTATATTTCGGAATATATCTTGTTTATCGTTTTACCCGAGCTTGAGTTTGTATAAAACGCAAGCTTGGGTACGTTCACGCCGTCGGTATAGTATTTATACCAGATGGAAATGAGCTGCTTTACACGCGCCGAATACGGATAGGCATTCGTGGCGTCAAAAACTATAAAATCAACACCGGCATCGGTAAGCATCTGCAGATGCTTACGTATGACCCACATATCCTGCGAGGTGTAATATCCGAAAAGCGGCTCGCCCCAGAAATGGTGCGCCCCCACCTTACCGCCGCCCGCCTTGAGCCATGCGGCTTCGGATGCGACAGCTTCCGGATGCTCGGTAGCTATCTTGTAGTTATCATATGGTCCGGATGTGCCGTGCTCGCCCTGCCAGAGGAAATAGAATATTCCCACCTGGCGTTTTCTGCCCGTGGCTGCAATCGCATCCTTCTCACCAAGGTCTGTGCTGAGCGTGCGTCCGAGGTCATCGATACCGCCGAATGAGCCGTTCACCTCGGAAAATGCGCCGGTATATCTGTCAGGATCATACGGAAGCGTTTGCTCCGCTGTCAGTTCTGGCGTTGTCTCCACTGTTGTGTCTCCTCCGGTATCTCTGCCGCCGTTGCAGCCGGCAAGGACGGCTGCCACCATGAATGCGGCAAGTATTCCGGCAAGCACGCCGGATATTCTTTTGCTTTTTTCGTTATTCATGTGTCAACCGTCCTTTGCAGTCAGCCGCCGTCAGTCGGCAAGCGAGACTGTATAATCGCCGCTCTGCAGTTCAAACACTGCGCGGTCGCCCTCAAGCTTACCGCCGAGGGAATCGAGCGTAAAGTCAAGACCGTTAATGCTTATAACGGCATCGGCTACGCCGGAAGCGGGAAGCTCAACGCGCGCGGAGGTGCCGGACGGCACGGAAAAATCATATACCCACTTTCCGTCCACCAGTTCCCAACCGGAGCGGATGATACTGCCGTCTCCGCGGAAGTCGTAGCTCGCATGAGCCTCGGTCACCTTATGCTGACCGGCAGGTATCTCGCCCGTGCTTCTCATATCGGGCGTAGGACGCAGGACGAAATGAGTGAAGCCCGGCTCCTTTTCGTCAGGCATAATGCCGCACATGCCGGCAAACATCCACTCTGCGACCGCACCGTATGCGTAGTGGTTGAAGGAGTTCATACCGACATCGCCAAAGCCCTTGGCGAGCGTATATGAGTTCCATCTCTCCCACACCGTCGTTGCGCCCTGTCTCACCGAATAGAGCCAGCTGGGGTCTGCGGTCTGGAGCAACAGCGAATATGCAAGATCGTCAAGTCCCACCTTGGAGAGAGTCTGATTGAGCAGTCCGGTACCGACAAATCCGGTGGAAAGCGTGTAGTTATTGGACACGATAGCGTCGCGCAGCCTTCCGATAAAGCGCTCGCGCTCCTCGCCCTCAACAAGGTCGAACGCAAGGGCGAGAATATATCCCGTCTGCGTTTTTATCGTCAGCTCGCCGTCCTCAACGTATTTTTCGTGCCAGTGCTTTACGATACGCTCGCGCAGGAGCCGGTAGTATTCTTCCTCCTCGGTCTTGCCGAGGATCCGGCTGAATATCTCCATCAGTCCGGCGTCATATGCGTAATATGCCACTGCAATGTAGCGCTTGTCTGTTACGTCATAATTGAGCCAGTCGCCGTAGGCGGTGTTGGGACCTTCAAGTCCGAACTGCTCAAGGTAATGCATGTAATACTGCATGGAGTCGTAATGTTCGGCTATTATCTCGCGGTCATTGTACATCAGCCACAGGCGGTACGGGACCACGAGTCCCGCATCTCCCCATGCGGCGTTGCCACCGTCATGCGGGAACACACGCGGTATCACATCGGCATACGCGCCGTTGTGACCGTCCTGGGAATCACGCGCGTCTCTGAGCCATTTATGCATGAATCCGCGTATATTGCCGAGGTAGGAAGCCGCACCGCAGAATATCTGCGTGTCTCCGGTCCATCCGAGGCGCTCGTCACGCTGTGGGCAGTCGGTGGGAACGGCAAGGTAGTTCCCTCTCATGCCCCATCTGATATTCGAGAAGAGGCGGTTGACCTCGGGATCGCTGCACGAGAACTCTCCGGTCTCGCAAATATCCGAGCCGATGACTTCGCCCAGCACCGACTTCACCGAAATATCGCGGTCGGTGCGAAGTTCAAAGTAGCGGAAGCCGTAGAAGGTGTGCGTCGGGAAGTATATCTCATTCTCCGTTCCGGATGCGACGTATACCATACGCGCCATTGCGGAACGGTAATTCTTTATGTACATGCTGCCGCGCGGACCGTCGTTTCCGCGTTCGGGGTCGCCGCTGTCGTTAAGCATTTCGGCAAAATATCCGCTTATTTTGGTGCCGTGCGGAGCTTTTATGAATATCACGGGTCTGCCGACCATGTTCTGACCGAAGTCAAGTATGAGAGCCTCACCGGCATGAAGCTCTGTGACCTCACAGTCATCGCCCGCACGCTGGGATACTACCTTGATCCTGCCGAGCGGGGATCCGTCTTCCTCCACTCCGCAATGCACGACCGCGCTCTTCGGCGAGCGTATGAGCTTGCTCTTTGTACGTATCGCGGGACCCTCAAGCGGTACGATCTCGCCCTTGAAGTCGTTGTATTCCTCAGCCGGCAACCATTCCACTGCCTCGGGATGGATTGAAGGCTCGGGAACGCACGCATCGTAGTATTCACCGTCCCAGATATCCGCAGTCATAACGGGACCGGCAATAGCGGTCTCCCAGCTACCGTCTGCGGCAGAGGCTATAAGCTCAGTCTCACCGTCGTCATATGTGATCTCTATCTCTCCCGCGAATGCCCACGGACGGAAACCGTAGTATCCGAAGGATATGCGTCCCGACCACCAGCCGGGGGAGACCTCTGCCACGAACAGATTTTCCTCGCCGCAAAGCGCGGTAACATCGTATTCGTACTCAAAAACGCGGTGGTTATAGTCGGTCCATCCGGGCTTGTATTCGTCATGAACAACATCTCCGTCGGCAGTGAAATCGCCTATGCGGATACCGTTCATGAACATATCGAAAATACCGAGGGCTGTGGCGCGAACGACTACCGACTCAACACGACGCGAGGGGTCGGGCAGGAAGACGCGCTTTACGGTGAGCAGACCGTTACCGCGCGGCAATTCCATGTCGTAATTATTGAATTTAACGTTTTTCCACGGGTGACCGTATTCCGGCAGCGCGGCGCCGGGACAGGTGATGAATTTTGCATTTCTCATTGGATCGTATGCCTTTCTTTTTATCTTGACGGTATATATTCGGATGGGACCTTCCCGCTTTTATTTTAACACACCAAAGAAAAAAAATCAATAGCGGCAACAGTTTACGGTTGCATTTTTTTACGCAATGTGCTACAATAGATTTAATTCAATAAGGATGGTGACATTGAAATGGCACTTACTCAAAATGATTATATCACACGTGCGGCGGGGACCGGGATATACACCGTTACCGAGATGGACGCCGAATGCAATATGCGCCAGGTGCGGCTTGCCGCGGCAAATCCGACCAACGATGTTTATTCGGTGGCAAAGATATTTACCGTGACAGCCTTCGGCATCTGCCGCGACCGCGGACTCATAGATACCTCCGACCGCTTTCTTGACATAATGGGGATACCGCTCCCCGACGGATCTGATCCTCGCTGGCGTGATGTGACGATGCATATGCTCATGAAGCACACTGCCGGCTTTTCACGCGGTCTGCTTGACATCGACGTAGACAACGCCTCGCTTTACCCGACCAACGACTACCTCTCTATGGTGCTTGCGGAGCCTCTCCCCTACGAGCAGGGCGTTCAGCGGCAGTACACGGACGCGGCGTTCTATCTCGTTTCGCTCGCCATCGAAAAGGTCAGCGGGGTCACGCTGTTCGAATTTCTGCGTCCCGCGCTCATGGACGTAATGCGCTTCGGTGAATACGCATGGTCCGCCTGCCCGCTGGGTCACACTATGGGCGCGACCGGTCTTTACATACGCGGCGAGGATATGGTAAAGCTCGGCGTGCTTTATCTCCGCGGAGGTGAATGGAACGGCACGCGCATAGTATCGGAAGACTGGTGCCGCACCGTGCTTGAGCGCGGATATGAATTCAGCGCAAAGAGCGTTCCGGGCTGGTACGGCAAGGGCGGAATGCACGGGCAGATGCTTGCCATAAATCCGACGCTCGGACTGGCGGTGGCATGGCAGGGCTTCTCCCGATCGGTGTCATTTGACGCGATGCTCGGGTAGTAACCCGCCGCCTTGTTCTCGGCGGCTGAACACCGCCGTTTTGCCTCCATCAAAACTTAAAAAAGCAATGACACTGCGGGCAAAACCGACCAAGAGCGCATCAAAAAATGCCGGCTCCATGACCGGCATTTTTTTAGGGGCTGTTAAAAACATCAAGTTTTTAACAGCCCCTTTCTATTAGGACACTATATTATTTTTTTACCGTGTTAGCGCCCTCAAGGTTGGAGCCGGAGGCACGTGTGACTATGCCCGAGCCGACTGTATAAGGCAACGGGATCACGATCTTATCGCCTTCCCAGCCCGCAACATATGTTTCCTTGTAGTTGGGGTTGGACTTTGTCTCCGTAAGCGCCATATTGTACGTCTTGGAGGTGTAATTGGGATATCCGTGACCGCCCTGAGGCCAGAGAAGCGTGGTGGGAGCCATCTTGACAT
>CATYWI010000141.1 GCA_958414155.1 uncultured Anaerotruncus sp.
CTACCAGCGCAGATGAAAACCGTCTGAAAAATTCTCCGTCAACACGTTTTGAGATATTCCAGTCGGCTGCCCCGGTACCGAGAAACAAGAGTTCCATAATAACGTTTTCCTCCTTGAAGATCAGTTTATTCAGTCTATAAGCCCCACACGGCGCATTTCTTCTTCCTTCACCGTTCCGCCTTCCTTTATAAAGCGTCTGGCAGGCAGGAAAAAGGGATCGCCGAGAATGGTATAATTCCCCGAACGAAGCACCGAGAGAAGCCGGGTGTTCGAGGTTATCGGGTCGTCGGTAACGATACCGCCGGAAACGAGCCCGTTGCTCGTTCTGTGATAGTCGCTGCCGGATGTACCGATAAGGTGCGGATAGCGCTTTGCCCACATAAGCGCGATATCGTTGCGTGAGTCATGCCCCACCGCGCCGTTATAGATCTCAATACCGTCAAGCAGGCGCGGATCGCTTATTCTCATCTCATTGCGGAAGGGATGAGCCTGAATGAGCAGCAGTCCGGCTTCACGCACGCGCCTTGACAGCTCGGCAACGTCAATATCCATAATATCGGGATTGGCTCTCAGAAATTCGCCCGAATCGCCGTATATCTGATAATCGTTATCATCGGTGTTCAGCCTCAGCTCACAGCCCTGAAGGATAACAAGGCTGTCGCCTGCGGCAGCCTTGAGCGCCTCAGTGCCGCTGAGAAAGAAATCCACGCGCTCGCTGTGCGTATGACTGCGCCTGTCGCCGTGCTTTTTGTTGTTGAAGGTGAACCGTGAAAAGTGGTCGGTCAGCACGACCGTTGTGTAACCGTGCGCAAGGTATGTCTCCACTATCGTCTCCGGCGTTGCGGAGGCGCACTTTGACACTGTGGTCGAATGACAGTGTAATTCTGTTTTGTAGCTCAAGATATTGCCTTTCTATTATTCGGGCAAGCTGCGGAAGGAATTTTGCCGCAGGACATCCGTGCGGCAAAAACGTAAACTTCTCGTGCCCTGCTGTTTCTTTCAAATTTTCAAATATATAATACTACTTTTTTGCCTCGGATGCAACAGAAAACGGCAAAAAGCGCAAAAAACTTTCCAGCATATTTGCCCGCATGTATTGATTGGCGTGGACGTTTGTGTTATAATGGTGCTATGTATGAAAATGAAAGGTACGGTAAAGTACATGAGTGATATTTTTTCGCTGTGCGCTTTTGCCGATGAAGCAACGCCCGCAGTCGACGGGCAGATACGCGCACTCACGGAAAACGGTATAGGTCTTATAGAGCTGCGCGGCGTGGACGGAAAAAACGTGGCGGAGCTTACTGCATCCGAGGCGCGCGAGCTTCACCGCCGATTTGACGGCAGCTGGATAGCGGTATGGTCTATCGGTTCACCTGCCGGAAAAAGCAATATCCGCGACGATTTCGGCAAGGCACGCGACGAATTTGCCCGCATTGCCGAAACCGCCGAGATAATGGGAGCACGCTGCATAAGAATGTTCAGCTTTTACGGTGCTGACGAAAGCTCTGCGTGCTTTGACGAGATATGCCGCCGCATAGATATCTTCGGCGAGCTTGCACGCGGCTCAGGTGCGCTCCTGTGCCACGAGAATGAGAAAAAGATCTACGGAGACACCCCCTCCCGCTGTCGCCGCCTGCTCGATGCGCTGCCCGACGTTCACGCCGTTTTCGTTCAGTGTCATTCCGACCCGCTCGAAGCGTGGCAGCTACTTTCCGACCGTGTGTTTTACGCGCACATAAAGGACGCCACCGCAGACGGTGCAAACGTTCCCGCCGGTCAGGGAGTTGGCAGGCTTCCCGAGCTTATCCCCCTCTTCCGCGAAGCGGGCATAAAGGTGCTCACGCTTGAGCCTCACCTTACCCACTTCACCGGGCTTTCGGCGCTTGAGGGCGGCGCGGAGCATAAGACAGGCTGTCTTCACTTTGCCGACGGACGCGAAGCATTTGACTACGCAGTGGGCGCGCTGCGCCATCTTCTGGCGTGACCGACACATATCAATATTCTGAAAGGAAATAATCAAATGTTAATCGGAGCACAACTTTACACACTGAGAAACAGCTGCAAGACGACGGACGATCTCAGAGAGACGATAAAGCGGGTAGCCGACATGGGCTATACGGCGGTCCAGCTTTCCGGCGTTTGCGACTACGATCCCGAATGGATGCGCGAACTGCTCGACGAGTGCGGTCTTATCGCGCCCCTTACGCACTTCAATTATTCCCGCGTCATGAACGATACCGATGCGACGATAGAATTCCACCGTGTTTTCGGCGCACGCTACATAGGGATAGGCTCTATACCCAACTTCAAAAAGAGCGGCTGCGACCTTGAAAAGTACGAGCAGTTCATGGCAGAGGCGATCCCCGCCGCCAAAAAGATAAAGGAAGCGGGCATGAAGTTCATGTATCACAACCACAACATGGAATTCATGCGCATGCCGAGCGGAAAGCTGCTTATCGAAGACCTTTGCGAACGCACCACGCCCGACGAGATGGGCATCACGCTCGACTGCTACTGGGTACAGGCGGGCGGCGCGGACCCCGTACAGTGGCTCCGCCGTCTGCGCGGCAGGCTTGACTGCATCCACCTCAAGGACATGTGCTGGAGTCCCGCCGACCTCAACATCCGCATGGCTCCCATCGGCAGCGGAAATATGAACTACGAGGCTATCCTCCCTGCCGCCGAAGCATCCGGCGCAAAGTACGCCTTTGTAGAACAGGATCACTGCTACGATGACGATCCGTTTGAGTGCATGAAACGCAGCTACGACTACCTTTCATCTCTCGGCTACAACTGACAAGGAGATATCGGAATGGATAAAAAACTCAGACTCGGCATTATCGGCGCCGGCAATATGGGTTCAAAGCATCTTTCCAACATTCTTGCCGGAAAGTGCCCGGAGATCGAAGTCACCGCCGTTGCCGACCGTGACCCCGCCAAGTTCGAACGCGTTCACGCGCTACTCAGAGCGGCACGAGAAGATGGCGCCGCAGTACCCGACATAGCCTGCTATTCGGAGGGCAGCGAGCTTATCGCAGAGCACAGATGCGACGCGGTGCTCGTGGCTGTTCCGCATTATCAGCACCCCGGACTCACCATCGAAGCAATGCGCGCGGGGCTTCATGTCATGTGCGAAAAGCCAGCCGGCGTTTATACGCTCGACGTGCGCCGCATGATCGCGGAAGCCGACCGTCACCCCGAGCTTGTGTTCGGAATGATGTTCAACCAGCGCACGAACCATGTTTACCGCAAAATGCATGAGATCGTTGCCTCCGGCGCGCTCGGCGAAATACGCCGCACGAGCTGGATCATCACAAGCTGGTACCGCCCGCAGTTTTACTATGACTCCGGCGACTGGCGCGCCACATGGAGCGGCGAGGGCGGCGGCGTCCTGCTGAATCAGTGCCCGCATCAACTTGACCTCTGGCAGTGGATATGCGGCATGCCCGCAAAGCTTGAAGCGAAAATGTACTTCGGCAAATGGCATGACATAGAAGTCGAGGACGACGTTAGCGTATTCTGCGAATACAAAAACGGCGCGACGGGAACCTTCATCACCTCCACCGGCGACGTTCCCGGCACCAACCGCTTTGAGATAGTATGCGACGGCGGCACGCTGCTGACAGACTCCAAAAAGCTGTGGGTAACAAAGCTTGAGGTACCGGAATCCGTCTTTACCAAGGAAAACCGCACCGCCGCCTTCGGCGCGCCCAAGTCGGAAAAATACGAAGCCGAGACAGACGGCAAAAATCCTCAGCACGTCGGTGTGCTTAATGCGTTTGCCGGAGCCGTGCTTCACGGCACGCCGCTCGTTGCCGACGGACGCGAAGGCATAAACGGACTTATGATATCGAATGCCATGCATCTTTCCGCATGGCTCGGCAAAGAGGTTTCCCTTCCTATCGACGAGGCGCTTTTCCGCGACAAGCTCATGGAGCATGTTGCCGCATCAAAAAGAAAAGCCTCAGTCGCCCCCTCTGTCGTATCCGACACCGAGGGAACATACTGACAGTTCAGCATAACGCTCTGCATATAAAATCTAAAACAACAAAGGAGAAAATCACCCATGAAAAAGATTTTTCTGTCACGCATAACAGCGGTATCACTTTGCTTTTTTATGCTTGTCACATCACTCATCGCCTGCGCAAAGCCGGATAGCGGAAACACCGGAGATACCACCACCGCCGCAACCGACAGCACTGCGCAGACACCCGAAACTTCGTCCAACACCGATGAAAACGGATTCCTTCTCGACGATCTGTCACCGGATCTCAACTTCGGCAATTCGACGGTGAGATTCCTCGTGTGGAGCGACGTTGAAAACAACGAGTTCGAGATTGCCGAACAGAGCGACAACGCCGTTGACAATGCCATTTACCTCCGCAACCAAACAGTTGAACGCCGCCTTGGTGTGACGTTTGAATTTGAAGCGATCCCCGGCAACTACGGCAACCAAAGGAACTTTATCTCCACCGCGCAGACCCGCATTTCCGCAGGCTCCTCCTCCGCGCCGCACATAATGGCGGCATACTCGCTCACCTCCGCCGGTCTTGTGGCAAACGGACTCACCTACAAGCTCAACGAGCTTGAAAACCTTGACTTTTCAAAACCGTGGTGGCCCGACCGTCTGCTTACCGAGTCTATGATAAACGGCAACTATTATCTCTGCTCGGGCGACATCTCGACCAACATGCTGCACAAAATGCACGCCATATTCTTCAACAAAGATATGACCGCCAACAACGGTCACACCGCCGACTCGCTTTACGACAAGGCGCTTGCCGGCGAATGGACGCTTGACGACCTCTTCAGCATGACCGCCGACGTCTACGAGGACAGAAACAACTCCGGTACAAAGGACCGCGGCGACCTCTTCGGTCTTTACATCTGCGACAACTATTTCGACGTTT
>CATYWI010000142.1 GCA_958414155.1 uncultured Anaerotruncus sp.
ATAATGTGGCAGGGCGCATCACAGATGAAAAGTTTTCTATGATGAGCAAGACCTATGAGGACGAACAGGCACAGCTTAAAGTGGAAATCCAGACTTTGCAGCAGGAAATCGAAGTACAGGAACGACAGATTGAAAACTTGGAGCAGTTTATCCAGCGGGTACGCAAATATGAGGATTTGGACGAGCTTACGCCCTATGCGCTGCGGGAGCTTGTCAAGGCGATCTACATTGAAGCCCCGGACAAGTCCAGCGGCAAGCGGCATCAGGGCATCCGCATTTCCTATGACCTTGTGGGCTTTATCCCCGTGGAAGAACTGCTGAAACAGGAAACGGCGTGACCGAAGCCACGCCGTTCCTGAGAAAATACGATATTACTTTCTTATGACCCCCGACCCTCCCCGCCGGTACATCCGCCGCACGGCGGAAAAGCTCATCCGCAGCGGCAAGCGAAGGCGGGAAAGCGGGAATGCATTCTGCCTCCGCGCCGTCGGACGCCTCATCCCGGCTTTCGCCGCAGCGTGAAACGGCAAAAACGGCGAGCATAACCTCCGGCAGTCCCGCAAAGGAACGCACAAATGCAGTGTCACCGATGCCGAGACGCTGCGCCGTCTCCGATTTTTCCGCGATCGCCACGCGCAAGAAGCCGAACACGGCATCCCCGGCAGTGGCGTCGAGCCACAGCTCACGGGAAAATCCCGGCAAATAATCGAACATACGTCCGCCCGGCTCAAACACACCCGCCGGGGCACGCGATGCTATGATCCGCATGTCGTCCGCGAAAAACATCACCACGGCATCGTCAAATGTCATCCCACGCACATCGTCGGGCAAAATATCGTAGCGTGCCCCGCCGCAAGCATTGAGCGAGGCCTCGAACGGCGCGCCCGTCATTCCCCGGACTCCGTATGTATATAAACTTTTCTTTTACAAAGCATCTGTCGTTCCCCCGTTGTTTAATAATTAATTATACCATTTCGGACGGCGTAAAGTCCGGAATACCGCGAAACGCCGCGGTTTCGGTTTTGTTACATTTTTGAAAATGAATGCGAAGTCGAAAAATGTCGTGCAAAAGATAAATAAAAAAGAGCAAAAAGGGGTTGACAAGGCATGCGGGAAGTGATATAATAGATAGGCAACGAAAAAGGGTTGTGCATTCCGCTTGCCGAGCCGGTGTGGCGGAACAGGCAGACGCCTTGGACTTAAAATCCAATGTTGCGAAAGCAACGTACCGGTTCGACCCCGGTCACCGGCACCATAATATCGCGGAGTGGAGCAGTTGGTAGCTCGTCGGGCTCATAACCCGGAGGTCGTGTGGTTCAAGTCCCACCTCCGCAACCAAAAAATCAAGCAACCAAAAGGTTGCTTGATTTTTTTATCCATTGCGAAAGCAATGGTATATCATCGCCGTTAGGCGTATATCATCACGCGTAGCGTGTATATCATCAGCCGTAGGCTGTATACCGCTTTCGCAATGATGATATACAACACTCCGTGTTGATGATATGCAATTCCTACGGAATTGATGATATACAAGGCTTCGCCTTGATTTATTCGCCGAAGTGTAGTATTATACTTTTAGAAGGGAGTGATATTATGGCGAAAAACTACTTGTTGATATATTCGGAGCAGCTCGCAACAGAAATAGAATTGCTTTGTCAAAATTTAAAAGCGCCTTCCAATACCCTTTTCCAAATTCGTAAAAGTTCAAGCAGCGTTTACGCAAATATTAGAGAAGCTAATTACGGGCAAAGTAAATCGGATATGATTTCTAAATTTGAGATTTCTTTAAAAGAATGCACCGAAACAGAGGGCTGGTTGAAGTTGTTGTTCGAAACGAATATCATAGACGAAGAGATGTTCAGAAGAAATAGAAATCTTTGCGGCCGCATCAGACGAATGTTAATATCAAGTTGCAAAACGCTAAAGGACAACAAATGAAAACTCTTTATACTGCTTTCAAAGGTAAAAATAACACCTCTTATCAGCTTGTTTCACGCATTGATAATAATTCACTTTTTTTAACCAATTCTTTTACCGGTCTTGAAAAAGATATTACGAGATTTGATTGTGATTTTGATGCCGTATATATGTTTGGCATTGATAAAAACTTGGTTGATAAAATTCGAATAGATCTTTGTGCTTGTTATAATAGTGAGCATATATTTACTGATTATGATTTGTTATCTTTAGAAAGTAAATTAAATGAATCAAATATATCATATTATATTTCAAAAGCTCCAACAAAATATTTATGTAATGCCGCATATTATCACATGTTGAAAAAGAACCCCAATACTGTTTTCATTCATATTCCGTCATTAAAGGGCATGAATGAAACTTTAATGAACAAATTAGCAGATATTTTTTGAGTACATCTTTTTCGGCACCTCTACTCAAAAAATCCTCACTCATATGAGTGAGGATTTTTTTATTATTCTTTGTTTTTCGCTTCTTTTAGCGCCCATTTTTCCGAGGGCGGAAAGTGCGATGATTTTACGCACCTTTTCATCGTTCTCCTTTAATAAAATTGGCGAAGTTGGAAATCAGCTCACTCGGAAAATCAACATGAGTATATATTGACGCGGGGTCTGTGGTGTCGATCTTATACCCGAAATGACTTATATCGTCATATACACATATGGATATGTTTACTGAATCAGAAAAAAGCGCTTGCCACAGCTCAATATCTTTATTGAATGATTGCTTGTCAGATTTACTGTTGATGATAAGTGTTTTTATATCAGCGTCAGCAATGTTTTGGGCGGCGTCCATTTGATTATAGGACGCCCAATAATAATCGCTTGCGCTGTAATAGTAGTATCCTTTTGCAGAAGCAGCCGTTGCATTTTTAGCGGCTGTTGCATAAGTGATATAGACCTCTTTATTGGCAGGATCAAGCTCAGAATATTGATCGCAAGCAATATCTGCAAGATGCCGTGCAGAGCTGTTGAATAAAATGATTCCGTCAATGCCTTTGGTGCTTGCAGCAAGCTCGGTAGCAATCTGTCCTCCAAGGCTGTGGCCGAGTAAATACACTCCCGAAACATTTTGTGATTTCAAATATTCAACGGCGATATTACAATCATCGAGATACTCTTCTTTGATGCCGCACTTTATATCGAATTCGGCAGCATAGCTGAAGGTTCTTTTGTCAACTCGCAAAGAATTGACTCCTTCTTTAGCCAGCCCATCAGCAATATCCTTAAACGGCTTCAATATGCCGAGAGTTTCATCATAATCACTTGGACCGGAGCCTGCAATCAAAAGCACCACAGGATGCGCGTTTCCGTCGTTAATATAGGTATAAGCAGCGTTTAACTTATAGCCGTCACTTTCTAAAACAAATTTCTTTTCTTCAATGTTGCTTTGGGGATGACCTTGATCGGGAATATTGGTTGATTTATTTGCGCTCGACTCGGTATTATCGCTTGTTTCTTTCGTGTCGGGCACTTCGGTATTGCATCCGGACAGGATAAAGATACACAAAAGTAAGGCAATAGCTATGAATTTTTTCATTCGTCTCACCTCGAATTCAAGTCATAATATCCAAGCCAAAGCCCGTCAATTTTCCCACCGTGGAACACATATGTGATTTTAAGACCAAGTTTTGAATATCTGACAAAGCAATATAATTTATTTGAAAAGCTATTATCCGCAACTGTTCTGTCAACCGAAAGATATTCACCAAGTGGGGCTAAGGTATCCTTACGCACTGCAATATATACATCTCTCGGCATATATTCTGCCAAGCGTGGACTTAAATACTCGTAGAGAGTATCGGTAGCTCCGCTTAAAATAGCGTCTGTGCAAATTCGCGCGATTTCTTTTTCTTCGGTACTCATTACGGAAGAAAGGTGCCAATCCTCAGCAAAGATGTCTTTACCGGATTCAAGCGCGGATAAAGCTTCATTCAAGAGGTTGATTTCGCGTATGCGAGATTCAATAGAGGCGTATATTTCCGCGCGTTTGGAAAGGACTGCATCTTTCAAATCTATTCCTTTGGTTTGCAACTCTACAATTGCCTTTACGGATAGTCCCAATGTGCGAAGAACAAAAACGTTTTTAATACGAGAAATTTGCTTTTCGTTATATTGTCGGCGAGATGAGATTCCGACAGTAGTGCTTTGAATGATACCTTTTTCTTCATAAAAGCGAAGCGTTCTTGATGTAGTGTCAAGCATCTTGCAAACTTCTGTAATATCGTATAGAGATTTTTGATACATACCCTCACCCCCTCTATATTATATCACTTGACGCAGCGTCAATGTCAAGTGAAAATATTATTTTAATAGAGCTTTTAAGTATAGAAAAACTATTGACAGTACTGTACCTTCGCTAAAGTGAAAATAGTAAGTCGCCGCCTGCCTTCGGTGCTATTATATCACAAAATAGGGAGGCATTCCCGTGATATATGAAATTAACTGTTGGTAAAAAAACACAGCAGAAGGACAATTGATGCCGTGGATAAAGCGGGCGAGTGCTGTGTGGCAAACCTGAAAAAGGCAGGTATTCGGTAATGCCTGCCGGGTTCGAAAGCGATATCTTTTTCGGCGGCACGATACATATAGTGAAGCCAAAAAAGATATCATGGCTTCGAACCCCCGAAATCTCACGATTTCGGGGGTTTTTCTCGCGTTTCCTCGCTTTTTCGCAACCATAGGGTTTGCGGATACAGAGTGCAGAAAAAAAGATATCATTTCAAAAAAACGGCTCCCTGCAGGATGTTGAACAGCTTTCGCCTGCGGCGAAAGCGCAGTACCCGTTTTTAAGGGCAGAAAGTGCGACCTTTCGCGTAGCGAAAGCTTTTTGCGCACCTTCTGCCCTTTTTTCGTATTTTTATTTGTTAAATATTTGTGTCT
>CATYWI010000143.1 GCA_958414155.1 uncultured Anaerotruncus sp.
ACACGATACGCACCGGCGTGATAACGCAGGACGGTGTGTTCTGCCGTATGGACGGCACGCCGCTCGGCGTCGGGCTTTTTGAGGACAACGGGCTGCTTGACGCCTCGGCGCTTGACGTGGCATATTCGGCGCCGGAGGGTAAAACGGTGAGGCTCCTTTCGGTCGCTCCCACCGTTCCCGCGCGTATCGCGTTGGCTGCATTCGAATATCCCGGCAGCACCTCGGCCGATTACAGAGTAGCCACATGGCGCGGCGGCGCATGGCGTTTGTCGGAGGTCATCGCGCCGAGCGGCGCGTTTCTTGCCGACTTCGACTCCGACGGCGCGCCGGTGCACGACGGCTCGGAAACATATGTGGGCGGTATGGAGTTTTACTGGGGCGTCGGAGCGCCCGCCTTCCGACGTGACACGCCCGCGTTCACCGACAGCGATGCCGTTTATCTTATACGCCGCTGTAATGACGGCACATGGGTGCTTGAGCGTTATACTTCGCGCGACCGCGGGAAAACGTACAGGTTTGAATACACCGTTTACACGGCGCGCCGGGGAATGAAGCTGTGGCGTCCGGTGGTCCCGGTATGGGCGCAGGACAATATGCCAGTATATTGTCATGAGGGCGAATATGTGGCGTACAAGGGCGGATGGCACTGTGATGTAATAATGCCGGTCGAGCCGGAAATATGCCCGCAGCGGTCGTCCGGAACGGTTGTGTAAAAACTACACAAATGTAAAGGCGCATTTTTATACACACTGCCGAAATTGATTTTCTCACAATATATTGGGCGCTTCTTTATTGACAAACACAATATATTGTGTTATACTGTTAAGGCGCGCGGTAGCCGCCGCAATGACGGCAGGGGCGCTGCGCATGACTTCAGAAAGGAAACCAAAAAAATGTACCGTGTACTAAAAAGAGACGGAAAGACCGTTGATTTCGATCTTTCAAAGATAAGCACCGCGATAACACTTGCATTTGACGCCTGCGAGCGTCAGTATAATCCTAGTATAATTGATTTCATTGCCCTTAAGGTAACAGCAGCCTTCGAGCCGAAGGTGAAAAACGATCTTGTGTCGGTAGAGGACATTCAGGACAGCGTTGAGTCGGTCCTGGCTCAGGCCGGCTACGAGGATGTTGCAAAGGCGTACATCCTTTACCGCCGTCAGCGCGAAAAGCTCCGCAATATGAAGTCAACCATGCTTGACTACAAAAAGCTCGTTGACTCCTACGTAAAGGCTACCGACTGGCGCGTCAAGGAGAACTCGACCGTTACCTATTCGGTCGGCGGACTTATCCTTTCAAACTCGGGCGCCATCACAGCAAACTACTGGCTCTCCGAGGTCTATGACAACGAGATCGCCGAGGCGCACACAAAGGCGGATCTGCATCTGCACGATCTTTCAATGCTCACCGGCTACTGCGCCGGCTGGTCGCTGCGCCAGCTTATCGAAGAGGGACTCGGCGGTATTCCCGGCAAGATCACCTCGGCTCCCGCAAAGCATCTTGCTTCGCTCTGCAACCAGATGGTCAACTTTCTCGGCATCATGCAGAATGAATGGGCGGGCGCTCAGGCGTTCTCCTCCTTCGATACATACCTTGCTCCCTTTGTAAAGGCTGACAACCTCAGCTACGAGCAGGTGAAAAAGTGCGTTGAATCCTTTATTTACGGCGTGAATACTCCTTCGCGTTGGGGGACTCAGGCGCCCTTCTCCAATATAACTCTTGACTGGACCGTTCCCGCCGACCTCGCCGACCGCCCCGCTATCATCGGCGGTAAGGAAATGCCCTTTACCTACGGTGATTGCAAGCGTGAGATGGACATGGTGAACAAGGCGTTCATCGAGGTCATGATCGAGGGCGATGCCAACGGCCGCGGCTTCCAGTACCCCATCCCCACTTATTCGATAACCCGTGATTTTGACTGGTCGGAGACCGAAAACAACCGTTTGCTCTTTGAGATGACGGCAAAATACGGCACACCGTACTTCTCAAACTATATCAACAGCGATATGGAGCCGTCAGACGTGCGCTCCATGTGCTGCCGTCTGCGCCTTGACCTGCGCGAGCTGCGCAAGAAGTCCGGCGGCTTCTTCGGTTCGGGCGAGAGCACCGGTTCGGTCGGCGTTGTTACCATCAACATGCCGCGTATCGGTTACCTTTCCGAAAACGAGAGTGACTTCTACCATCGCCTTGACCACATGATGGACATCGCGGCGCGCTCGCTCAAGATCAAGCGCACGGTCATCTCCAAACTGCTTGACGAGGGTCTGTACCCCTATACCAAGCGCTACCTTGGCACGTTCGATAATCACTTCTCCACGATAGGTCTTGTGGGCATGAACGAGGCTTGCCTCAACGCCCGCTGGCTCCGCTGCGACCTTACCGACGAGAGGGCGCAGGAATTCACCAAGGCTGTGCTCAACCATATGCGCGAGCGCCTTTCCGACTATCAGGAAAAGTACGGCGACCTTTACAACCTTGAGGCGACGCCTGCCGAGTCCACCTCCTACCGTCTTGCCAAGCACGACAGAGAGAGATACCCCGACATCATCACCGCGTCCCGGGGCGATACGCCTTACTACACCAACTCGAGCCACCTGCCCGTCAGCTTCACCGACGACGTATTTACCGCGCTTGACATTCAGGACGAGCTTCAGACGCTTTACACCTCGGGTACGGTATTCCATACCTTCCTTGGCGAAAAGCTGCCCGACTGGCGTGCCGCCGCAAATCTTGTGCGCAAGATCGCGGAGAACTACCGCCTGCCCTATTACACAATCTCACCCACATACTCGGTCTGCGCAGACCACGGATATATTTCCGGCGAGCATTTCACCTGCCCCAAGTGCGGCAAAAAGACCGAGGTTTACAGCCGCATAACCGGCTATTACCGCCCGGTCCAGAACTGGAACAACGGCAAGGCGCAGGAGTATTCCGAGCGGCTTGAATACAATGTTGCCGAATCGATGAAGAAATTCGAAGCGGGAGCCGCGCACGGGATAAAGGCACACGAGTGTGCCTGCTGCGAAAAAGCGCCGGAGGCGGATACTCACGTATCGGATGCCGAGAGGATCGTTCTGTTTGCCACAAAGACCTGCCCGAAGTGCAAAATAGCGGCAAGCCTGCTTGAAAAAGAGGGCATTGTGTTTGACAGAGTGTACCATGAGGATTCACCCGAATTCGCCAAGGAGCACGGCATAAGCCAGGCGCCCACGCTTGTCGTAGAGGCAAATGGAAAAGTCGTCACATTCTCCGACATTACCGGCGTAAAGCAGTTCATCGCGAATAAAAAGGCATAACCAAACAAAAAAATAAATGCGGGGCTGTCCCGATACGGTGAGACAGCCCCGCAGATCTTGACATGGGCAATGCCCGATGACATAAAAGATGCGGACCTGGCGGCAAGCCGTTTTCAGGTCTTGCTTGTGTCGTTTTGTGTTCGCCTGAAACACGGAACGCAAAACGTCACAGTTGCTGGAAAGGAATAATCATAAAATGTACGATATGATCGTGGTCGGCGCAGGTCCTGCCGGACTTACCGCCGCAATTTACGCGCGCCGGGCGGGAAAAACCGTGCTGGTTCTTGAAAGGTCCACCTTCGGCGGGCAGATGACATATTCGCCGAAAATAGAAAATTATCCGGGCTTCAACGAAATATCCGGCGTGGAGCTTGCCGACCGCATGGTCGAGCAGGCGTTGGCGCTCGGAGCCGAGATAGACCCGGTGACTGTCAGCGGAGTAAGACGCAGTGCGGAGGACGGACATCTGACTGTCGCGACCGACGACGGAGAGCGCGAGGCGCGTGCTGTCGTTATTGCCGCGGGAGCCGCTCACAGGCGGCTGGGACTTGACGGCGAGGACGATCTTGTCGGGCACGGCGTGTCCTTCTGCGCGGTCTGCGACGGCGCGTTTTACGCCGGAAAGAATGTTGCGGTGGTCGGCGGCGGCAATTCCGCGATAGTGGAGGCTGCAATGCTTGCCGATACCGCCGCGCACGTCACGGTCGTTCAGAATCTCGGCGCGCTTACCGGCGAGCCGGCAGCAGCCGCGGCGCTTGCCGCAAGAGAAAACGTTGATATCATCACAAATACGGTCGTTTGCGGGTATATTTCGGATGAGGGTAAGCTCACCGGTCTTCGGCTCCGCAATACCGTGGATGGCAAAACGAGCGAGATCGCCGTTGACGGCGCTTTTATCGCCATAGGACTTGCGCCCGAAAACCGCCCGTTCGCTGACGTTGCATCACTTGACGGGCGCGGATATGTGATCTCGGACGATGACTGCTCCACGGGAACGCCCGGTGTGTTCGTTGCCGGCGACTGCCGTGTCAAGCGGGTGCGTCAGATAAGCACTGCCGTTGCGGACGGCGCGGTTGCCGCGCTCGCCGCGTGCGACTATATAGACGGGCTGTCCCGCTGAACCGCCGCTCCGAATAAATTTTATAATTTTACGCAAAATAACCTCACAGATGTGTGTCCGGCACACATCTGTGAGGTTATTTGATATTTCGGAGGTGTCATATGCCCGTTATAAGTCTTAACGGAGATAATTTCGATGAATTTACCGGTTCAAGCGCGCCGGTGCTCGTGGATTTTTATGCCCCGTGGTGCGGTTCCTGCCGCACTGTCGCGCCGATAGTTGAAAAGCTCGGCGGAACTGCGGGATTTGATGTTGCCAAGGTAAACATCGATGAGGAGGCGGAGCTTGCACGGCGCTACGACGTGCAGTCGATACCTACCTTTGCCGTTTTTTGCGACGGCGAGCTGACCGACCGCCGCGTCGGCGTCATGCGCGAGCGCGAGCTGATCGAACTT
>CATYWI010000144.1 GCA_958414155.1 uncultured Anaerotruncus sp.
ACTTTGGCTAAGACGCGAAGCGGCTTAGCGAGGCGGGGTAACTGAACCTCGAAATTTTCTCAAACTAAATTCCCCGCCGGCGGACATCACATGACCGTCGCGCCAATGCGTGACAGAGAGATATCACATTCTGCTTCGCAGAAGAAGAATATATCATTAACAAAAACAGCCCGGTCCTTCGCGTTTGAGTGCGTCAGACCGGGCTTATGCTTAATTATCTTATTTCATTTTTATCGCGGCTTTTGCCTTTTCTGCGATATGCGCGGGGGTGAGTCCGTACATCTCAAGCAGTGCGGGAACCTTGCCGGAGCGTCCGAAGCTGTCCTCAACGCCCACGCGGAGCACGGGGACGGGGCGGCGTTCGCACACGACCTCGCTCACGGCGGAGCCGAGTCCGCCGATGATATTGTGTTCCTCGGCGGTGACTATGGCGCCGGTCTCGGCGGCACAGGCAGCGATGTTATCGGCGTCTATCGGTTTGATGGTGTGAACGTTGACCACGCGCGCGGAAATGCCCTCGGCGTCGAGCATTTTTGCTGCCTCGAGCGCCATTGCAACTGTGATTCCCGTTGCCATTACGGTAACATCCTTACCGTCGCGCAGGACGATGTTTTTGCCGAACTCAAACTTGTAGTCGTTCTTATCGAAAAGCACCGGAACGGCAAGTCTGCCGAAGCGGAGGTAAACCGGACCGACGTAATTTATCGCCCACTCAACGGCGGCGCGCGCCTCGGTAGCATCGGCGGGATTGACTATCGCCATGCCCGGAATGGTGCGCATGGTACCGATATCCTCAAGGCACTGATGTGTCGCTCCGTCCTCGCCGACGGTGATGCCGGCATGCGTTGCGCCGATTTTTACGTTAAGGTGAGGATATGCGATAGAGTTTCTTATCTGCTCAAATGCGCGTCCTGCGGCGAACATCGCAAAGGTGGATGCAAACGGGATCTTTCCCGCGGCGGCAAGACCGGCGGCGACCGTCATCATATTGCCCTCGGCAATGCCGCAGTCAAAAAAGCGGTCGGGGAACTTCTTTTTGAAAACGCCTGTCTTTGTGGCGGCGGCAAGGTCGGCGTCAAGCACCACAAAGTCGTATTTATCGCCGAACTCTGCAAGCGCGTTGCCGTATGCCTCGCGCGTTGCGATCTTTTCAATCATTTCTGCCATTTCTGTGTCCTCCTTCAGTTAAGGGATGCGAGGATCTCTGCTTTTGCCTCGGCATATTCGGTGTCGTTGGGCGCTTTTCCGTGCCATCCGACCTGGTTTTCCATAAAGGAAACGCCCTTGCCCTTGACCGAGTGAGCGATAATGGCGGTGGGTCTGCCGTGGCACTCGCGCGCGGCGCGGAATGCGGATTCGAGTGATTCGAAATCGTGCGCATCGGCGTTGAGAACATTGAAGCCGAACGCCTCAAACTTTTTGTCGTGAGGAGTGGGGTTCATGACGTCTGTGATCTTACCGTCGATCTGGAGACCGTTGAGGTCGAGAATGAAGCAGAGGTTGTCGAGCTTGTAGTGCGCGGCAAACATTGCTGCCTCCCATACCTGCCCCTCTTCGGATTCGCCATCGCCGATGATGGCGTATGTGCGGTAGTCCTTTTTGTCGATCTTGGCGGCAAGAGCCATTCCGCAGGCGGCGGAAACGCCGAGTCCCAGCGAGCCTGTGGTCATATCGACTCCGGGAGTGTGCTTCATGTCGGGATGACCCTGAAGGTATGAGTCAGCCTGACGGAGCGTGAGGAGATCCTCCTTGGGGAAGTATCCCTTTTCGGCAAGCACTGCGTAAAGTGCGGGAGCGGTGTGTCCCTTTGAAAGCACCAGCCTGTCGCGGTTGGGGTTCTTGGGATCCTTGGGGTCAACGTTCATTTCTTCAAAATAAAGATATGTTACAACGTCGGCAATAGAAAGCGATCCGCCCGGGTGACCGGATGCGGCGGCATGTGTGCCGTCAAGCACGCCAAGGCGAACCGCCGCAGCGTGTCTTTTAAGCTCGTTGAGCTTTGACTGTTCCATTTTTGTCCTCCGTGATGGGGTATTTTATTACAATATAATTATAATGCAAAAATACTCCGTTGTCAATAGTAAGTGGAGGAGAATGTATGTAAGTGATATATCGCTATGCAGATAAGAATTAGCACTTATTTCACCCTCGGGGTTTGAAGCTACGAATTTGCAGAAACGTCACCCGAGCCCAAAAAACATGTTCAGATGTAACTAAGGACGTGTAGTAGATATTAATCTGTACTGACTTCACGGTCGGGGTATGAAGATATGAGTCTGCTCAAACGCCACCCGAGTTCAAAAAGGACCGGAGGGTGGAGAGGGCGGATTTTTCAAGACGGCTGACATAGGAACGGGAAATGCCGAGACGCACGGCGACCTCGCGCTGTGTGAGCGGAGCCGAACCGCCAAGCCCGTAGCGCAGGCGTATTATCTGCCGCTCGCGCTCACCGAGAACGGTATCGACACAGGCGCGCACGCGCACACTGTCAAGACGCAGATCAAGCTCCTCAGCCATGTTTTCCTCGCAGCTTATTACGTCGATGTATGTAAGCGGATTGCCCTCTCGGTCGTAGTCGATGGCATCGTTTATCGAGACCTCGGACTGCAGCTTGCGCTGAGAGCGGAAAAACATGAGGATCTCGTTTTGAATGCATTTTGCCGCATAGGTCGCAAAGCGCGCACCCTTGTTGACATCAAAGCTGTCAACAGCCTTGATAAGCCCGAGCGTGCCGAAGATCCTCCTGCATGTTGCTGGAGGAATAGTACTTGCGCACGATGTGAGACACAAGCCGCAGATTGTGGACGATCAGCCGCTCGCGCGCCGACGCGTCGCCGCCCGCCGCCTCAAGAAAGCACTGCCGCTCCTCGTCCTGAGACAGCGGAGGAGGAAAACCGCGCGGAGTGCCGATGCCGAGCATCATATGCAGAAAACGCGAAAGGATACTTATTAAATAGGAAAACATTTTGCCGCACCTCCTCGGAAATTGACCCGGAGCCGATTGCTCCCACAGGATGATTTTATGCCGCGTATGCCGCGCGATATGCCGAACGGAAAAAATGCCTTTTTGAATTTTGTTTTGTCAAAGTGTGCATTTGTGTGTCATAAAGAATAAACCCGTGGTAAATAATACCGCCGCGCCGCGATTTTTTATTAAATGTTTTCAAAAAGCGTTGCTTTAGGAGCGGTTTTATGGTAAAATAATTCTGTGTAAGCTGTGAGGAATGTCGATGCATGACGCACGGCAAAGACGATGGGCGACATTATATTTTTTCCCGTTTATATGCAGCCGACCGACATGCGGCTGCCCCGTTTTGGCGCGCCAAAACAGCTGCGCGCGGCGGCGGGAAGGTCGCATCCGTCCGGGTTTGAAATTTTCAGAAAGGCGCAGAGTTTTATGTCATTTGATAACGCATTGCCGAAGTTGAGACGTTTTTTACTTTCGCGCCGTTTTTTTGCGATATTGATACTGCTCGGAACTTTCGTGTTCGTGTCGGGCGCACTCATGCAGGGCATCCCGCCCTCGGAGATATATGACGCTCCGCGCGTTGCCCCCACACAGGTCGCCGGAGTGGCGGCGTTCGTTCTGCTTATCAGCTTTATTCTGGTGGTGAGCGACGATATCACGGCGGTATTTTGCCCGTTTTTGATACTTTGCGTCTTTGCGTGCGATTGCTATAACTCGTTTTCGGTCTTCTCGCGCATGTGGTGGCTCGGTATACCTGCGGTCGCGGCGCTCGTCTTCCACTTCGTGCATTACAGAATGCCCCCCGTGGTGGGCAGGACCTTCCCCGGTATCATTGCCGTGGGCGTGTCCATCCTGCTTGGCGGCGTGGGGACCGTAACGCTGCGCGAGTATTTTGCTCCGACCGCACTTTACTACACCATGGCGCTCAGCGTGGGTATGGTGGCGGTATATCTGTTCGTGCGTCCGCAGCTTGAACGCCCCGCGGAGTTCGACCGCGCCGAAAAGCACGCCGAGATAATGTATGCCATGGGCGTGTTCGTATGCCTTGAGGCGGTATTCAATATCCTCATACGCATAGAGCCGATAATACGCACCGGGTGCATACCCGAGATACAGCAGCACAATAACTTTGCGACATTCCTTTTGTTTGCTCTGCCCTTCCCGTTTTATTTCGCGCGGCGGAACAGACGCCACCTCCTTGTGGCTGCGCTGATGCTCGCGTGCCTGTTTGCCTCCGATTCGCGCGGCGCCGTTATCACGACCGCCGTGGTGCTGCCATTCCTGATAGTATACATTGTGGTGACGTCGCGGCAGAAATGGGGCAAAAGACTTACCGTTATCACGGCGGCGGTGTTTGCCGTCATCGGTATTTGCGGCGTTTGCGCGATGATATGCTTTTTCAAACGCATAGGCGAGGGATTTATTTCTCCCAACGAGCCGCGCTACCGGCTGCTCGTGCGCGCGTTTGAAGCCTTTCGTAAAAATCCCGTTTTCGGCACCGGTCTCGGCGACACCGGAAACGTTGATATATACAACCCCAAGGCGGGCGCGTTTTATTGGTATCACTCACTGCCGCTCCAGGTGATCGGGAGCCTCGGCATCGTGGGCGTTGCCGCATACGTGTACCAGGCGCTTGAGCGCATGGTCGCGGTTACGCGCCGGCTGGACCCCGCTACTGCCGCGCTCGGTATATCATATCTCGGCGTGCTGATAATGTCATGCTTCAATCCCGGCGAATTCGTACCTTTTCCGTACGAGATGATGGTAGTTGTGACATTTGCACTTGTGGAACATGTCGCATCAGACA
>CATYWI010000145.1 GCA_958414155.1 uncultured Anaerotruncus sp.
ATATCCCTTTGTGGTAGCAACGGCTATCTCGGGACCCGCCCCGGTGTACATAACGGCGTCCGATCCGCGGGCTATCGCCGAGCCGACGACGTTTATCATGCCGACGGACGGAATGCCGTTTTTGTGCGCAAGGCGGAGCGCCTGAAGGGTATCAGAAGTTTCTCCGGACTGCGATATCGGTATCAGCAGTGTCCGCCCGGCTGTGACTGGCGGAGAATAGCGGTATTCCGATGCAAGCTCGACCGTGACCGGAATACCCGCAAGCCGTTCCGTCAGCATACGTCCCATCAGCCCTGCATGCATGGCAGAGCCGCATCCCGTTATTACGATACTGTCGATAGTATTCAGAAGCGCGTCGTCTATGCCGTCGGCTGAAAGCTCCGGCATCCCGTTTTCGCCTATCCGGCGCGTTGCCGCGCGGTGTATCACATCGGGCTGTTCGTGTATCTCCTTCAGCATGAAGTGCGGATAGCCTTCCTTGTCTGCCGCGCCCTCCGACCATTCTACGGTTTCGGGAGCTTTTTCGATGCGCTTCCCGTCAGGATCGAAAAATTCTGTCCCGTCCGGCGCAAGGTGCGCCGTTTCTCCCTCTCCGAGACGTACGAGACGACGCGTATGCGGCAAAAGCGCGGGAATATCCGAGGCAATATACGCGCCGTCGGGTGTATATGCGGCAATAAGCGGGCTGTCGCGGCGTGTTGCGTAGATCTCGTGCGGACGGTCGCGGAATATTATCCCGAAGGCATACGAGCCGCAAAGACGTGCGGCGGCGCGGCGTATCGCCGAAAGCGGATCATGCGATTCGCGATAATACATGTCAATGAGGTGCGCCGCACATTCTGTATCCGTGTCGCTCGCAAATGTATATCCTGCGGCGGATAGCTCTGTGCGCAACTCAAGATAATTTTCGATTATTCCGTTGTGAACGAGCACAAGACTTGCGGAGGCTTGCGGGTGAGCGTTTGCCTCGCTCGGCGCTCCGTGAGTCGCCCAGCGCGTGTGACCTATGCCGCAGCTTCCGTCGATGCCACCGGTTTCATCGACCGCTTCGGCAAGTCCGCTTACGCGTCCGACACGTCGGACGGTAACTATGCCGTCGCCGCCCGCGACCGAGATACCGGCCGAGTCGTAGCCGCGGTATTCAAGCGCCGCAAGTCCGTCAAGCAGAATGCCCGCGGCATTTCTTTTTCCTGTGTATCCTATTATTCCGCACATCAGTATCATCTCCTTGATATATTACGTAATATTATATAAAATATGGTTTGAAATCGGGTGAAAAAAGAGGCTGTCGCACACTGTAAGTACAGCAGCCTCTCTTTATTATTTTATCTTTTCTGCACGATCTTATCCGCCGCTTTTACAATGCTGTGGGCGGGAATGACTCCGCGCAGATGTGTGAGCGGATATACTGAGGTCCCCTTGCCTATCACGGTACCGGGACTGAGAACACAGCCGCAGCCCACGTCGGCGCAGTCTCCGAGAAAAGCGCCGACTTTGCGCCGGCCTGTGTCGTAGTTCGCCGCACCGTGTATCACAACATTTTTGCCGTCGCCCTTGAGGTTCGAGCAGACCGCGCCTGCGCCCATGTGCGCCTTGTGCCCGAGTATGGAGTCGCCGACATAGTTGTAGTGCGGCACCTGCGCATGGTCCATTATGATGCAGTTTTTCAGCTCGGTAGAATTGCCTATCACGCAACTCTCGCCCACAAGAACGCCGCCGCGCAGATATGCGCCGGGGCGCAGGACACTGCCGTGTCCGATGACAGCCGTGCCTTCTATCACGGCGGTCGGAGCTATTTTGACGTCGCGTCCCACCAAAACGCCGGGACGGAGCAGGGTATAACCCTCGTATCCCACATCCGCGAGGTGTACGGTGAATTCCGCAATGCGTCCGAGCACCTCCCACGGGAAGGTCGCTCCCTCAAATACGGGAGCGAAAATCTCCGGCAGCTTGCCATAAAGCTCACATACCGAGTTCAGGTCAGTCACAGCAATACCCCCGCTTTTTTATCACCGCCGCGAGCTTTGCGGCGTATGCCTCGCAGTCGTCTGCGTTTTCGCATTCCACCATTATGCGTATCACCGGCTCGGTGCCGGATTCACGCAGGAGGACACGCCCATGACCGCCTATGGCATCATTTATCTCGGCGAGCTTTTTCTTTACCTCTTCGTCCGCGGTAACGGCGGGTTTGGAGGTCACATTTATGCTGCGGCAGAGCTGAGGGTACAGCTTTACCGGCTTGGCGAGCTTTGAAAGAGTGGTCTTGTTGTCGAGCATCTCCTCGGTTATCATTATGGCGGTGAGTATGCCGTCTCCTGTCGTGGCATATTTTTTGAGGATTATATGTCCCGACTGTTCTCCGCCGAGGCGGTAGCCGTTCTGCTGCATGCACTCGTAAACAAAGCGGTCGCCCACCGCAGTCACGGCGCAGTGTATCCCCTCGGCTTCAAGGGCGGCAAGCAGACCGCTGTTGGACATCACGGTAGCCACAACGGTGTTGAAGTCAAGATTGCCGCGCTCCTTGAGACGCTTGGCGAGGATGTAAATTATATGGTCGCCGTTGACCTCGTTGCCTTTTTCATCAACCGCGATGCAGCGGTCGGCGTCGCCGTCAAACGCAAAGCCAACGTCAAGGTGATTCTCACGGACGAACGCACGCAGTGCGTCTATATGCGTCGAGCCGCAGTCGCGGTTGATATTGGTCCCGTCCGGCGAGGCGCCCATCACATATGTCTGCGCTCCGAGAGCGTCGAACACCGCCTTCGCGATCATCCACGATGCGCCGTTGGCGCAGTCAAGACCGACCTTGAGACTGCGGTAGGAATGCGACGCCACCGAGATAAGATATCCGACATATCTGTTTCTGCCCGCAATGTAGTCAACGATGCAGCCTATGCGGTCGCGCCGCGCGAGCGGAAGATCGTTGCCCGAAATACCGAGACGCGCTATGTCCCCGTCGATATACGCTTCAATGAGCGCGGCGGCGGCATCGTCTATTTTTTCGCCGTAGCGGTTGATGAGCTTTATGCCGTTGTCGTAGTAGGGATTGTGCGATGCCGATATCATAACGCCGCAGTCGAACTCATCCTGCTTGGTCACGTACGTCACGCTCGGGGTGGTGGTGACGTGAAGCATGTAGGCATCGGCACCCGAGGCGGTAATGCCGGCGACGATGGAATATTCAAGCATATAGCTTGAGCGGCGGGTGTCCTTGCCTATAACTATGCGCGGACGGTAGCCGGGCTTGCGGCAGCCGGAAAGCGGTGAGGCGTAATACCAGCCGAGGAATCTTCCCACCTTGTAGGCGTGCGCGGAGGTCAGCGTTACATTCGCTTCACCGCGGAAGCCGTCGGTGCCGAAATATTTGTTCCTGCCGTCGAGCGATCTTGAGGGAGTGTCTGTGCTGTCCGACCCTGCCGCGCCGCGGTGGATCACCACATCATCGTGCAGAAGCTCGTCGGCGCTCAGCGAGAAAAGCTCGCAGATAAGAAGCACCTTGTCAATGTGGGGCAGGGATTGGTCCATCTCCCACTTTGAGACCGATTGACGTGACACGCCGAGCTTTTCGGCGAGCTGTTCCTGTGATATTTTGTTTGCAATGCGTAAATGTGTGATCTTTTCGCCTATTGTCATGAATTTACCCGTGCCTTTCGATTTTACCGGCGTATGGCGCGCCGTACTGTCTTGCTGGCGGCAGGGCAGAGATGTTCTGCCCGCACGCGGTTTGGAATAGTATTTCACTTCGGTATCAGTTTATTCATTCTGCCGATTATATGATACCACACCGCGCTTGACAAATCAAGCATTTTTTCGTGGAATGTTCCGCAACCGCAGGTTGCGGGCACTGCAACAAAAAAGGTTCCGCCGCGCTTACGCTCGGCAGAACCAAATCAAGGAATAAAATATTATCTGTAATTTTCAACGGTGGCTTCATCGTCCACCGGGATGTGTGCGCTCACACTGTGAGGGTTGCGGGCGGGAGCGTCATCGGTAGCTGCCAGCTCACCCTGCATTATGCTTTCAAGCTCATCCTCCTCGTCGGGGGATACTATGTCATACTCGTCGCGGTCAAAAAGGGCTATGGCATATCCGCCGTTTTTCTTTTTAAGCTCGGAGAGCGCCGAGGCAAATGCCGCAAAAAGCACCGCAAGGGCTGTTATGCTGAAAAGCAACGTTATCGATGCCGAACGGCGGCGTTCGCGGCGTATAAGGTCGCGGCGCTGTTCCTCTGCGTAGGCACAGAGCTTGAATATTGAGATCACCGCGGCTGTGGCGACCGATAATCTAAACGCTCGGCGAAGGCGTTTTTTTATTCTTCTGGGGTTTGCCGTGTTTGCGGGTTGATTCATACCGTTTTTATCCTTTCGTTGCGTATGGTGTCGGGATCAGTTGTTTTCCTGCTTTGAGATATATTTGAGATATGCGTTCATAAAGCCATCGAGCGCGCCGTCCATAACGGCGCCTATGTTTCCGGTCTCGTAGCCCGTGCGGTTGTCCTTTACAAGCGTGTAGGGCATGAAAACGTAAGAGCGTATCTGCGAGCCCCATTCGATGTTGGTCTTGTTGCCCTGTATTTCGGCAATAGTATCAAGGCGTTCGCGTATTTTTATCTCCATGAGCTTGGATTTGAGCATTTTCATTGCCGTTTCCTTGTTCTGAAGCTGTGAGCGCTCTGTCTGACATGTCACCACAATGCCGGTGGGCTTGTGTACGATACGCACAGCC